>NZ_JALGQY010000005.1:0-34994 GCF_022809915.1 Acinetobacter lwoffii
GGCGCAGCGGACGGGGCTCGAACCCGCGACCCCCGGCGTGACAGGCCGGTATTCTAACCAACTGAACTACCGCTGCAACTATAAGGTCTCAACATGAAAGAGCTTGGTGGGCGCTGACGGGATCGAACCGCCGACATTCTGCTTGTAAGGCAGACGCTCTACCAACTGAGCTAAGCGCCCTTTCTAAACGTCTATCATCGTTTGATGGGTGCATTATAGAGAATCTGCACAGCCTGTCAAACGCTTTTCGGAATGTTTTCCACTTTTTAGGTGTGAGTGATTAAAAAATAGGTTGTTTGTTAAAAAAAACAACACTTTTTGTTTATTTTTTAAGTCTCTACCGAAATTTTTTAATTTTCAGAATGAAAATAGAAGCGAAATTTTGTGTTTTACCCTGCCAGGTTTCAGTCTTAACCATACGATGTATTGCAATTCTGATTAAGGATTATACAAAGCTTTAAAATACTCGACGTTGTGTTCATGTAATCTTTCAACTGTCATTTATTTTTATTCAGAAAATGCCAGTAAATCTAAGCTTCAAATAATCATTTAACCTATTCCATGCGATAAAAATACCATCTGGATCAGATTAATCAATCTTTTCTGCTGTCTCCACCAAGCAGATTCAGTCCATAAAAACAAAACCATTTTCACATAATCTTAAAATCTAACTTTTATTCGCTTTTCGAAATATTTAGTTTTCCAGATCTAATGACTGTTCTGAGATATAAACCAGTGCATTCTCACTAATCAGATCAAATAATTCAGCGACCTCTGGATTACGCATACGGATACAGCCGTGCGACAGCGGCTCTCCCATCTTTTCAGTTTCTGGTGTGCCATGAATATAGATATAACGCTGATAGGTATCGCAGCCCTCGCCTTGATTAAAACCTGCCTCAAGGCCACTCAGCCATAAAATGCGCGTCAGAATCCAGTCACGCTGCGGAAATTCCGCTGCCAATTGGGGATTATAAATTTCACCCGTCGCCTGACGTGCGACAAATACACTATTTAAGGGAGCATTCTGACCAAACTTTTCAGCAATCTTGTGCCAGCCACGAGGAGTCTTGCCACTATTTTCAGTTTCACCAATGCCATTTTTGCCACTGGAAATCAGATATTGCTTGTTTAGATTGGGCAGATACAGTTTTTGTTGGGCAAGATCAATCAGGATATCAGCTTGATCCAGATGCAAGGTATTCATGACTTGTTATTCTCAGACTCTATTTTATTTGGCTCTATAGGGTTTAACTGGCTCTCTGCAGATGGCGCTGTCGGTATATCTGTCTTTTCTGGGCCGACTGTATTTTGCTGAATAATGATCTGATTCGGTTCAGGGCGTCGCCATAACCAGATCGCGACGATCAGCATCGTAATATTGGTAAAGGCTTTTACGGCCAAGGGTGCCGTAGTAAACAGCATGATGATCCCGCTGATCAGCATCATGATACTGGCCAGCCATTTGGCCTTACGCGGTACAGTACCATGCGCGCGCCAATCTCTTAAGGTTGGACCATATTTGGGATGATTCAATAACCACTCATCCATTTGCGGCCAGCCTTTGGATGCTGCCCAGGCCGCCAGAATCAAAAAGACCGTTGTTGGCATACCCGGCAGGATTGCACCGATAAAGCCCAGGATCACAAACAGCACCACCAGACTTCGCCAAAACAACACTTTCATACATCAACCCTAGCCGCAGAATTCAGGTAGTATAAAGCGTTTTCCGATACTGTCCGTTGTATTTCTGCACTTTTCACAGGTTGTACTATGCCCTTTTCCAATTTAAACCAAAATCTTGTAGAAGCCTGGCAACGTTATCAACATCCTTTGGTGCGGCAACTAGCATTCGCTGTCGGCAGTCCGAATATCCTGTCCGGTATTCCGGATGAACTTGAACTCATACATCGTTTTGAACTGCATGACAGCCAGACCTGGCAGCAACATCTTAGCCGTTATCATCCACGCCTGGAATTTCTTGATCAGCATCCAGAAGAATTAATCGAATTTGTACAGCAACTGAAAAGTACGCGTTTAGGGCTGCGCTTCGAAATGCTGGTCTGGTTCTGGTTGCTCGATGATGCTTACCATCCCTATCGGCTGCTTGGTCACAGTCTGCAAAAAATTGAGGGTGCCAAGACCTTGGGCGAGCTGGATTTTCTGCTATTCAATACCGATACAGGACAGATTGAACATTGGGAAGTGGCATTGAAGTATTATCTGGCCGAAGCCGATTTTAGTCTGCCGCATTGGTATGGCCTGAACCGCACCGATACTTTAATCAGAAAAATGAAACATTTCACACAAAAACAATTCCAGTTTGATGAGGCTTTGCAGCATCCCATTCAAAGACGGTTTTGCGTCCTCAAGGGACAGCTGTATTTGCCTACACATCATGCTGATCAACCAATTCCCTCATGGATCAATACCGAGCGTCGTCTGGGCTTATGGGGACAGCATATTCCTGCTGCACAGCACGGTTTCTATCGTCTGCAACGACATGAATGGATTTATCCGCAAGCCCGGCCGAGCAGTTCAGCTGCGATCTGGTGGACGGATGGCCTCTATAAAAAGGTCGATAGCAATGACTTTTATATGTATCGCAATCCGGTGCTGATCCAGCATCCATCGCATAAGCCCCTATAAAGCATTACATTTATTAACCGAAGCACTATGAAAACCACATATTTTTTAGAGCGTATATTTTCTACTCTAAGTCCCACATCATAATAATTTTATTATTGATTATACGGAGATGATGATGAAAAAAATTCTTGCTGCTTCATTAATGATGGCTTTTGTATTGACTGGCTGTAACACCGTAAAAGGCATGGGCAAAGATGTGTCTAAAGCTGGTGATGCGGTAACCAATACTGCTGAAAAAACCTCTGACGAAATCCGTCAAAACTAGTTTTTTCCTAAACGCTCACAGAACCCTATCCCAGATAGGGTTTTTTTATATCAGTCGTTCACATTCAAGCCTATATTCGCCTATTATAGAGCCGAAAAAATTATCGACTGTTGAATACCGTATGAGCTCTTCCGCTACCCTCGATTTAAGCCTGCAACTATTACGTCAGCCTTCTGTCACACCGATTGATCATGACTGCCAGAACATCATGGCTGAACGTTTAAAGAAGATTGGTTTCAATATTGAATCCATGCGCTTTGAAGATGTAGATAATATCTGGGCACGCAAAGGCACAGAAGGTCCGGTCTTCTGTTTCGCTGGCCATACCGATGTCGTGCCAACAGGGAATCTGGATGCCTGGAACTCAGATCCTTTTTTACCAGAAATCCGTGAAGGCAAACTTTATGGTCGTGGCAGTGCTGACATGAAGACGGCTTTGGCAGCCATGGTAGTTGCAACAGAACGTTTTGTTGAAAAATATCCGAATCACAAAGGTTCGATTGCCTACCTGATTACTTCAGATGAAGAAGGTCCATCGATTAACGGCACGGTGAAAGTGATTGAAACACTGGAAGCGCGTAATGAGAAAATTACTTGGTGTCTGGTCGGTGAACCGTCAAGTACTAATAAACTGGGCGATATTGTCAAAAATGGCCGTCGTGGTTCATTAAATGCCAACCTTACAGTCAAAGGCAAACAGGGTCATGTGGCTTATCCGCATCTGGCCGTGAATCCGATTCATACCGCCTCTAAAGCGATTGCTGAACTGTGCGACACAGTCTGGGATCATGGCAACGAATATTTCCCGGCGACGACCTTCCAGATTTCCAATATCAATGCAGGTACAGGCGCAACCAATGTTGTTCCCGGCACCATGAACCTATTGTGCAACTGGCGTTATTCAACTGAAGTGACTGCCGAAGAACTTAAATCCCGTACACTGGAAATTCTGGATCGTCATGGTGTGGACTATGATGTTTCCTGGACTTTATCTGGCCTGCCTTTCCTGACCCCGGTCGGTGACCTGGTAAATGCAGCTAAAACCGCCATTCTGAATGTGACAGGGACTGAAACCGAACTCTCGACTTCGGGTGGCACCTCAGATGGCCGCTTTATTGCGCCTACAGGTGCACAAGTTCTGGAACTTGGCGTATTAAATGCCACGATTCATCAGATCAATGAACATGTCGATATTGCAGACCTAGAGCCACTGGCTGAAATTTATGAGCAGATCTTGGTCAACTTACTTGGGAATTAAATAAATAGATGACGTAATAAAAAAGGAACTCCATGAAGTTCCTTTTTTATATTTTATAGTTTGAATTACGGCCCGATTGCAGCCTGAATATTCGTCATATTCGGAATATGGAACAGCTGTTCGTTCATGCGCACATATTGAAAGATGGCAGGATCATTCACCGGCTGATCGACATCGACCACTTCGGAAATACGAATCCGGATGGTTTTCGGCATTTCATTGCACATCAAGGCAAAGCGCTGAGTGATTTCATCACCCTCAATCACCAGTGCCACTCCATTTTGACGTAAAGGATCATTCACTGCATAAACTGGCAATTGTGCTTCATGCCACTCCACTGTCTTAACCTGCGTATTGCTATCCAGTGCTGACAGGACAATATTTTGTGGCAATAGCATCGGATCTTTGCCATGACAGTCAATAATATAGGCATCAATAAATCCGGTCGATACCGTAATCAGATGCTGAAGTTCCTGCTGGCTAATCTGATCAGCCATTTTGCTGTTCGAATTGGTCTGACTCATATATTACCCCTGTTTTTCAGCAATCAGTTGCTGGATATTGGCCAGCAGCTCCGCTTCCTGGAACGGTTTACCCATATAGTGCGTTACGCCCAAGCTGAATGCACGTTCACGATGCTTCTCACCGGTACGTGAGGTAATCATGATAATCGGCAAGTCACGGTGAATATCATGGTGACGAACCAGATTGGTCACTTCGAAACCGTCCATGCGCGGCATTTCGATATCCAGCAACATCAGATCCGGTCTGACGTTTTCAAGCTGCTCGATCGCATCCACACCATCTTTGGCAGTCACAATATCATAGCCTTGACGTTCAAGCAGACGCGACGTCACTTTACGTACAGTTACCGAGTCATCGACAATCATTACCAGACGACGTGCATTGGAATTACGCGAACCATCACGCTGATCATTCAGCTGTTTGACACGCTGTGTCGCCTGAATCTGGCGGGCAACATTCTGTCCATCGAGAATCAGACAGACCTGACCATCACCCAGAATCGTGGCACCGGCCACCACCCCGACGTTGGCAAACTGCTGTCCAATCGGTTTTACTACAATCTGCGCTCGTGAACCGACCAGCTGATCGACCAGTAAGGCAATGGTCTGACCACTATTTCCTTTGATCAACAGCACCGGCAATGAATGCCCAACATTATTCAGACGTGGAATCGGCTGGTTGCCCACAAACTCAGACAGATAGCGCAATTTGTAATTTTCGCCATCGATCTTGAAATAGTCATCTTTACTGTTGAAATAACTTTCCAATGTAGTCGGCGCAATACGTACAATTCGGTCAATCTGCGCCAGTGAAATCGCATATTGCTGATCGCCCACTTTCACCATCAAGGCATCGCTGACCGCTACGGTGGTCGGAACGCGGATCGTAAAGACCGTGCCCTTGCCCAGTTCCGAGCTCACTGACACATGACCGCCCAGTGATTTGATCTCGCTTTGTACCACGTCCAGACCGACACCACGACCAGAAATCTGGGTCACTGCTTTCGCGGTACTGAAACCAGGATGGAAGATAAATTGCAGGATTTCTTCCTGATCGATGGCTTGATCCGCTTTGATCAGATCCAGACTCAGGGCTTTTTCACGAATCTTCTCTGCATCAATCCCCTTACCATCATCACTAAAGGACACGATTACATCGGTTCCCTGACGGCTGATGTTCAAGACAATAGAACCGACTTCCGGCTTGTTCAGTGCGATACGATCTGCAGTATCTTCCAGACCATGGTCAATCGCGTTACGCAGCATATGCTCAAATGGGGTGACCAGACGCTCGAGAATGTTACGATCCAGTTCACCTTCGGTATTCTGTACGATCAGTTCTGCAGGACGGTTCAAGGTGGTCGAGGTTTGACGCACGATACGCTGTAAACGCGGCAACATCCGATCAAATGGAACCAGACGGGTACGCATCAGGCTTTCCTGAATCTCGGCCTGAATACGGGATTGTTGCAATAACAGACCTTCAGTTTCGCGAATCTTGTCGGCCAGTGTACTCTTGAAGTCGACCAAATCTGATGCAGATTCTGCCAGTGATTTAGACAGCTGGTTGAGCGACGAATACTGGTCCATTTCCAGCGGGTCAAAGTCAGCATAGCGCGAGTTCTCTGAACCGTGTTTGGCAATAATCTGTGATTCCAGCTCGCCTTCCATTCGACGTAACTGATCAGCAAGACGTTTGATCGCCAATTCCATCTCGTTCAAGGTATTGCCTAGCTGACCCAGGTCCATCTCGATACGCGAACGGTTAATCGAGTTCTCACCGGACAGGTCAATCATCTTCTCGACCAGATCAGCAGAGATACGGATCATCTCGTTATTACTATCGCTGGTACCGCTATTCGCCCATTCACCCATCATCTGTGGCGGTTCAGTACCATCACCTTCAACAAAGCCGAAGTCTGTGCTGACTACAAGATTATCTGTTTTCGCCAGACGCTCAGGCAATTGCGCAGTAACGTCCACATAAGCAATCTTTTTCAGACTGCTGTGCAGCGGCTCAAAGCCGCTATAGTCGCGCTGGAAAATCGCCTGTCTTAACCAGACCAGCGTTTTCTGCAATAAGCCATCATAGGCATTCGAGTTAAATTGATAGACCGCAAACTGTTCGAAAGTCGTTTCCAGCTCATAGGCAATACTGGCCACTTCTTCAACATCAATCATACGTGCGCCACCCTTGATACTATGGGCGGCACGCTGTAATTGCAGCAATAAACTACGGTCACTACGCTGATCAAACCATTGATTGAGGAGCTTCTCGGCATTCGCCAGAATCTCTTCGGATTCTTCCAGGAAAGACTCTTCAACAATGGATTTCAGTTCGTCTTCTTCAGAACGTTCTACTGGTGTGTCTTCAATAGCCTCAGAAGACTCAGAGATTTCCAGTAATTCTTCAGCTTCAGCCAGATCAGTTGCAGGCTGTTCAGTCGTTGCTGACACTTCAAGTTGCGGTTCAGGAATTGATGTCGCTTCGACCTCTACAACTTTAGCTACAGTGTTCGCGCTCTCCACAGCAGCAACAGCTTGTCCAGAAACCAGCGCCTGAATATTTTGCAGAATCGCAATCGCTTCTGGTGCAGGATAATCAATACCGTCTTCCCGAATAGATTGAATACGATCGGAAACGTTGTCCTGTACCAGACGGATAATCTGGATTAAAGCAGGTGTCACGGCAATTTGCTGACGGATCACCCGCTCATAAATACTTTCTAGTTCATGCGCAATCAAACCGATATGCGATGCTGCGATCATGTTTGCACCACCTTTTAAGGTATGCAAATGACGCATCAGATTGTTCAGTGAGGTCGTATCATCCTGTTTTTTGCTCCAGGTATTTAGATCTTCATCAATGCCTGCCAGCAATTCATCCGCTTCTTCCAGGAAGATACTTAGTAATTCTTCATCAAAATCACGGTTGGTTTCAGCACTTTGCTGCTGCTGACGATCCGCAGCGATGCGTTGGCTCAAGCCAGCAAAATCGACACTGCCAGTCGCGACAGTTTCAGCCACCTGTGTGGCCTCTGAGCTTAGCTCAACATTCTGATTGGTATTATCTTCAGCAAATATTTCCAGATCCTGCTGCACAAATGCAGACAGTTCACTGAGTATTTTTTGAATTTCATCATTCAGAATGACGCGCTGTCCTGCGGCCAAGGTATCAAATAAATGAATAAATTCCTGATGCGCCTGTGCGAACAGTTCATAAGCATAATCGCTGTTTAGCAGCACTGGCTTTTCAAGCAGCGCATCATAAGCCGATTTCAGATCGGCAGTGAATTCATGAATTCCCTGCGCTGCCCGGCTTTCTGTATGTGCCAGCAATTCCGCAGCCTGCTGGCTGAGTGCCTGAATATATTCCGGATAATCGACTTGGGCGCGTTTATCAAATTCAAACTCGGCATCCAATAACAGATCAATATCCAGCTCAACCAGTTTGGACACCAAGCCTTGCGTCTGAATACTATTGGTTTCAGTAACTGCAAAGCCATAATCATTCCAGACACGCTCAAAGGTGGCATATACCGCATCCAGTTTTGCAGTGTTGCCCTGACGTAGCAAATGCAGATAGTCACTGACAAACTCGGCATACTGAATCAGTAAAGCAGTTTCTTTTGAGGTTGAGACAATTTCATCTTGCAGCAGGGTTTTGAACAGATGCTCTACTTTAGAGCTGGCCTCAAAAATCTGGTCAATCTGCGCCATGGATGAACTGCCGCGCAAGGTATGAATCGCACGAATTAGCGCATTATAATCTTGTGATTTTTCATCTTCAGTGCGAAGGAAGGTGGCAATCGTTTCCAGATGCTCTTCTGCTTCTTCAATAAAGATCGCCACAGTTTCTTCGATATCACTGCGAACCGGTACTTCTACTGGCGCTATTGTTAGCTCAACTTCACTTGGCTCATTGTCTGCAAGCTCAAGACCTGTCATCTGACCTTCAGCGGTCAAATGATCTGCCAATGCCAGTAATTCTTCCAATGCAGGTTCAGGCGAAATTTGTTGTTGTAATTGTTGTCCCAACAGCACCATTGGACGCAGATCGAGATCCAATTGCTGTACATGTTTGAATTTTGGATATAAAGCATATTGATAGACATTCAGTACCGCTTGGGCAAATTTCTGTACCGTCGGTGTTAGCTGAATCGAACCGGACAAAACCCGGTTTAAGGTATCTTCAACCGCCCAGGCCATTTCCCCTGCCGATTTTGCCCCGACCATGCGGCCTGAACCTTTCAGGGTGTGAAAATGGCGGCGAATGGTCTTCAGATTTTCTTGATGATCTGGATTGCTCAACCATTCTGGAAATAAAGCATTTAACTCAACGAAGATCTCTTCGATTTCCTCAACAAAAATTTCAAGAATTTCTGCATCTTGGTCAAGATAACTATCTTCAGGAAGCGTTGTCGTTTCAACTAAATTTTTTAATATTTCTTTCATAGCTCATGCTTCTTACGTTATGCCGCCAAGAAGGGCGCTCAAACTTAATTGTGACCGTCACGCGATACCTAACGTATGAAGTTAAGTACATCTTGTCGAGGCTTTATCTGTATTTTCTGAATGTGTCTCAACCGCGGTCAAGACACATTTCCCCATCATGTCTGACTTTATTCTGGTAGTTTAAAGTCAGATACAGATTCACGTAATGCATCGGCCATGTTTGCCAGTTCAGATACTGAACGTGCTGTATCGAAGGTTGCACTGGTGGTTTGCGAGGTAATTTCCTGTACGACATTCATCGTGGTCGCAATATGACCTGCAGATGCTGACTGCAGTTTCGCAGCATCAGAAATGTTCGCAATCAGTTTCGCAAGGTTGTTCGATACTGTTTGAATCTCATCTAGTGCTACACCGGCATCTTTAGACAAGTTCGCACCACGTACAACTTCCGATGTAGTTTGTTCCATCGAAATAACGGCTTCGTTCGTATCCGTTTGAATGGTTTTTACCAGGCCTTCAATCTGCTTCGTTGCAGAAGCTGAACGTTCCGCAAGACGCTGTACTTCATCGGCTACGACCGCGAAACCACGACCTGCTTCACCGGCCATCGATGCCTGAATTGCTGCGTTTAATGCCAGGATGTTCGTCTGGTCAGCAATATCGTTAATCAAGGCTACGATGTTACCAATTTCCTGAGAAGATTCACCCAAACGTTTAATACGTTTTGAAGTTTCCTGAATCTGTTCACGAATCGTGTCCATACCCTCAATCGAGCGATGTACGACATCCGCACCGTTTGCAGCAATTTGTACTGAACGCTCTGCTACCACCGCTGATTCATCGGCGTTGGCAGATACCTGGTCAATCGACAGTGCCATTTCGTTAATCGCTGCAGAAGCACCAGCAATTTCTTGTGCCTGATGCTCAGATGCTTCAGCTAACTGGTTGGTAATGCTTTGTGTAGTTGCAGTATATTGCGCAACTTCTTGTGAAGTTTCAGTAATACGCGATACCAGGTCACGTAACTGGTCAATCGCAAAGTTAATCGAGTCGGCAATTGCACCAGTAAAGTCTTCAGATACTGTTGCATATGAACGCAAGTCACCGTCTGCAAGATCGGCGATCTCATCCAGTAAACGTAAAATCGCATTCTGGTTACGGTCATATTCTTCTTGTAAACGGCCTACACGCTGCTTATCCGACAAGCCACGCAGAGAAAGTAACTTGAATACACACAGCAAGAAACCGACTAATAATGCGATCAGAAGGACTGCCGGAACAACCGTTTTAAGACCTGAGTTACCCGATAATTTATTCAGGTTGTCCAAAAGCACATCAGATTGAGAAAAAATAGATGCGGCTGCCTGACGAACTTTTACGATCTGTGTAGAGTTTTTCAGAATAATCGCTGATGCAGATTCCAGTACGTCATCATATTCAGCCTTGATGCCTTCCAGAGATTCACGCAGGGTTGGATCAGCAATACGCTGTACACCCAGTTCAGCAGAACCATTTAACTGTGCATTCAGATAAGAACCAAAAGTTTCGGTATCGGCACTGAAGTCATCCGCAGATTCACGTGAACCATCATTACCTGTCAGTACCAAACTGATTGAACGTAAGATACGTTCTGCAATGAATACCTGGTTTTTGGCAATAACCACCTGGTTCGATGGCATATCTTGACGTGCCATCTGGTCGACCATCAAGTTATATTCCGCCTGAATCCCCGGAATCGCTTCACCAATCGCGATGTTGGTGTCGTATAACTGGTTAATAATCTTTTGTTGCGAGGTAATCAGATCAATACTGCTGGATACTTCTGTCCACTGTTTATCAACAGCTTGCAAAGCATCATTGTTAGAGTGAATACTTTTAACTGTCTCAAGGTTTTCAGCAAAAGCTTTTTGCGAATCAGTCAGGTTCTTCATGGCCTCAGGCGTACCCGAAGCTGTCGCTTCAGTCGCTTGGCGCGAAATCGTTTGTGAGAGGAGACGCAAATCACCCAGACTTTGAGTGAGTTCATTGGTACGTGGAACACTATAAAAAAGATACAATAAAGTGATCAGTGCGGCTAAAAGACAGCCTGCTGCTCCATAGATCAGCGGTTTTGATTTCTCACTATCACCGAAGACACGTGATAACTGATCTACTTGCGTTTGAATCTTAGCTAAAAAAGCATTACCGCCTTTGCGGCCAGTGCTCTCACCTGTATTTTTCTTTTTAAGTTTAAAGCCCATGCAGCCTCTCCCCGGTTGACGCCTTGCTTAGTTTCGAGCGCGACATTTAATTTATAAATTTTATAGATGCGTTCATAAATTTTGGATTTTGCAACAGACGACTGAATAAAAACACATGCCACTGCTGGTTGTGCTGATGGAAAAACCCCTGACAATATTCTTGTAAGTTTTTATCCAATTCAGATTTCTTCGAAAAGAAACTTTTCTTATTGAAATGTTGTATACCCAAAACTTGATCTACGACCAAACCCACATACTGGTCATTATGGTTGATACATAATACTTTTTGAGTCGGTGAAAATTGACTGCTTTGCCCTGATACGTACTGCGTCAGATCAGAAACCGATAACAGTCTTCCCCGGATATTCGCCAGACCCAACACCCATGCTTGCGTCTTGGGTACCGGCGTATATTCTGGGGGATAAATCACTTCTGATACTTCCCCCAGCGGGGCAACAAAATATTGCCCCATCATCTCAAAAGCAATGCCCGACCATCGGTTAACTTCATTGCCATTGGAAACGTAGTTTTTATTCCCCCGTTTCGCAATGCGAAGCAATTCGATAAATCCATTTGCTGCCATAGAGCTTATCCTGCATTGAGGTGCTGCTTAATTACATCTATTAATTGTTTTTCATCGACTGGTTTTGTTAGATAATCCGCTGCGCCTTGACGCTTGCCCCATACACGGTCAGTGGCCTGATCCTTAGTACTCACAATCACGATTGGAATATGTTTGGTCGTTGCACCACGTGCAATCTGGCGGGTCGCCTGAAAACCATTCACGCCCGGCATAACCACATCCATCAGGACTAGGTCCGGCAATTCTGCCTGTGCCATGGTGACGCCATCTGCGCCATTGGCTGCTTCAATCACCTCAAAGCCGTGTTTAGAAAGAATCTCTCTAAAGCGAAAAGTTTCTGTCGGTGAGTCATCCACAATTAGGATACGTGCCATGCCAATTCCCCAAAAAAATCAAATATTAAGCACTAATATGGTTACGGATTGCATTGAGCAATTCATCTTTACTAAAAGGTTTAGTCAGGTATTCATCTGAACCCACGACACGACCTTTGGCCTGATCAAATAAGCCATCTTTACTCGATAGCATAATCACAGGAATATTCTGGTAATTCTGAGAGTTTTTGATTAAGGCGCAGGTTTGATAACCATCCAGGCGCGGCATCATAATATCTACAAAAACGATATCTGGATTTGCTTCGGCAATTTTTGACAAAGCCTCAAAACCGTCTACTGCAGTAATGACCTCATAACCTTCGCGTTGAAGAAGAGTTTCCGCAGTACGACGAATGGTCTTTGAGTCATCAATAACCATAATTTTTAGATTTTGGAATTTATCGTCCATTTGTTTAACCCTTCCCATTTTAGAAACTATATGCCATAAGGCTCATAGGATTATTTTATTACGATCGATAAACATTTTTAACATAAAGTCACTTGTATTATCAATGAACATTTTCCACACAAGTAGACAAAATCATTTATTTTTAATAACAGCTTCACATTTTCTTATCGTTATTGGTTTTTTTTTGACTAACGGTAGTTTTTTATTGATAAATTTAAGTCTAATATAACAAGATTATTACTTTAAAATAAGTAATTTAGTCAACTTTAAATTCGGGGAGCCAATGATGAGTCAGTTTTTAAGAAAACTTGCTGTCATTGATAAAAATAAAATGACTGGTCAATTCATTGTTGTTGTGCTGCTACTGTTACAGGTGAGCTTAACGTGTGCGAGTAGTAACCAACTCCCGCAAAAAGCCACTTGGTATCGTTATTATGACAGCAAGGGTGTGGCCAATATCAGTACTAATGTCACGCCAAATCATATCCGTTATGGCTATGAAGCACTTGACCAGAATATGCAGGTGATTAAGCGTGCCCGTCCTTATAATGCCGAAGCGGATATCAGGCAAGCGCCACAACGTGCCAAGCAGGCGCAGCGAATTGCCGAAGATCATAAACTCAAGCGTGCTTATAACAATAGCCAGACCGCTTTACAGAAAAAGAATGACAGCCTGGTCCAGTTAAAAAAACAGATTGATTTTCAGCAAGAACAAATGAAGCAACTGCAAAAAGATCGGGTCATGTTTGTGCGTCAGGAACGTGAATATTTACGTAAAGGTAAAACCCCACCGGCACACCTGAAAACAACATTAGACAATAACCAGAAAAATCTCGCTTCCCAGAAAGAAAATATTCAATCTTTACAAAGTCGCTATCGAAATCTGGAAGCAGAATACGACAAAATTATCGCCCGTTTAAAAGCACTTGAATAAATACAAATAGCTAGCCGTGGTTTTGATCCATAGCCAGCTAAAAGGACTCATATGCAAACTGCACCGCATTCTCATGATTTAAATATGCCTTCCCCGCGCTCTATCCTGATCATGAGTGCACTTTGCTTAAATATGTTTTTAGTGGCTTGTGATAAAAATGAACCCGTACAGCAAACCGAAACAGCCAAATCCATTGAAGTCATTCCTCAAGATCTAGTTGCAGTTCAATCTGGCAATTCAGTTCAAAAAACCGCATTCACCGGCACCATTCGTGCAGTCAATCAAAGCAGCATACAGTCACAGGTCTCTGCTACTGCCACCAGCGTAAACGCACAGGTAGGTCAAACAGTTGCCAAGGGACAAGTGCTGGTACGCCTGAATAATCAGGACAATGCAGCTCGTCTGGCACAGGCGCGTGCGAATCTGGCCTCAACTCAAGCGCAAGCCAATCAGGCGCACAACATGATGCAGCGTAAAAAGCGTCTGCTCGATCAGGGGTTTATTTCAAAAGTAGAATATGAACAAAGTCAGGTCGATTATCAGGCCCAGCTTGAAAATGTCCGCGCCCAGCAAGCCAATGTCGATATTGCCCAGAAAGCAGATCGTGATGGCACCATGACCAGTCCGATCAGTGGCGTGATTACGCAACGTCAGGTTGAACCGGGTCAAACCGTTGCCATTGGACAAACCCTGTTTGAAATTGTCGATCCGAAACGGCTGGAAATT
This sequence comes from Acinetobacter lwoffii, assembly GCF_022809915.1. Classification (GTDB taxonomy): domain Bacteria; phylum Pseudomonadota; class Gammaproteobacteria; order Pseudomonadales; family Moraxellaceae; genus Acinetobacter; species Acinetobacter lwoffii_M. The sequence continues at coordinate 14,418 of NZ_JALGQY010000005.1, forward strand.
CAAGCACGCGTACCTAGTGATCTGCAATCAGGTTTAAGACTGGGCAGTCAGGTCGAATACAACATTCAAGGTAATCCAAATCGGCTCACTGCCGTAATTAGCCGGATTTCCCCGATCGCAGATCAGGCCAGTCGCCAGATCGAATTCTTTGCCACGCCGAATGAAACCATTCCTTCGCTAAGTATCGGCTCCTTCGTTGAAGGCAACATTCTGAGTTCACAACAGATTTCTGGCCAGCTGATTCCATTAGATACTATTCAAGACATTCAGAATAAACCTTATGTCTGGATAATACGCCAGAATAAAATTATCAAAGTCAATGTTCAGGTACTAGAACAGCGTTATAGCGACAACATTGCCGTGGTTCAAGGACTGGAGAGCAGCGATCAGGTCAGCCGGGTTAAGTTTAGCGAAGCCGATCTGCAAAAAACTGTCACCCTTAGCGCCAACTAAAACCATTCATACAGGATCATTGACATGTGGTTTACCCGAATTAGTGTGAAGTATCCGGTTTTCACCATCATGATGATGTTCTGTTTGATGGTACTGGGACTGGCTTCCTGGCAGCGGATGGGCGTTGAAGAATTTCCTGATGTCGATTTCCCTTTTGTGGTGATCTATACCAACTATCCGGGCGCTTCTCCGGAAACGGTTGAATCGGAAATCACCAAGAAACTCGAAGATCAGATCAATACCATTTCCGGTTTGAAACAGGTGATTTCCCAGTCCAGTGAAGGCCTGTCCATCATCACCACTGAATTTAATCTGGATGTGACATCTACCACAGCAGCTCAGGACGTGCGGGATAAAATCGCTTCTGTAACTGCTGAATTTCGTGATGAGATTCAGGAGCCGATTGTAGAACGTTATGACCCGACGGCGAATGCGGTAATGTCGATCGTATTTGAATCCGACAATATGGATGTGAAAGCGCTCAGTTCCTATCTGGATCAGCGAATTGTGCCACAATTGCGTACAGTCCCGGGCGTCGGAACGGTCAACCTGCTGGGTGATGCGCAGCGCCAGATCCGGATTCAGGTGGAACCACAAAAACTACAAGCCTTTGGCATTGGTGTGGACAGTGTGATTAACACCTTAAAGGCCGAGAATATTGAAGTCCCGGGGGGGACGCTTAAATCGGGTAATTCGGAACTGGTCATTGAAATCAATTCCAAAGTACTGCATCCCCTCGCCTTCGGCGATCTGGTTATTGCCAATAAAAACGGCGTACCGATTTTCCTCAGACAAGTGGCCAATATTCAAGACAGTCAGGCAGAGCTGGAATCGGCTGCCTTTTTGAATGGTAAAACCGCGGTGGCAATTGATATTTTGCGCAGTTCAGATGCAAACGTCATTGAAGTAGTCGACAAGAGCTATGCAGCTTTAGAAAGTATTGAGGCGCAGCTTCCACAAGGTACCACTTTACAAGTGGTGGTGGACTCCTCCAAAAGTATCCGCGGCACCATTGGTGATGTAGCCCGAACCATTATTGAAGGTGCGGTACTGGCTGTGCTGATTGTCCTACTGTTCCTGGGTTCTTTCCGCTCCACAGTAATCACCGGTTTAACCCTACCAATTGCTCTCTTGGGCACGCTGACCTTTATCTGGGCCTTTGGCTTTAGCATCAATATGATGACTTTACTGGCGCTGTCCTTGAGTATTGGTCTGTTGATCGATGATGCAATTGTGGTGCGTGAAAATATTGTCCGGCATACCGACATGGGCAAAGATCACGTGACTGCTGCACTCGATGGCACCAAAGAAATTGGTTTAGCTGTTCTGGCCACAACACTGACCATTGTTGCCGTATTTCTGCCTGTGGCCTTTATGGGCGGAATTATTGGTCGTTTCTTCTACCAGTTTGGGGTCACGGTAAGTATGGCCGTTCTGATCTCGATGTTTGTCAGCTTTACCCTGGATCCGATGCTCTCTGCACACTGGGCAGAAAAGAAAAAAGATCCGAATAAAAAACCAGGTCGGGTGAAACGTTTCTTTAGCTGGATCTCCGGCAAGCTGGATAACTTAAGCCATGTCTATGAAAAATTATTAAAACTGGCATTGCGCTTCAGATTGATTACCCTAATGATTGCTGTGGCTTCATTATTTGGTGCCTTGGGTTTATCCAAACTGATCGGCACCGAATTTGTACCGGTCCCGGATAAAGGCGAAATCCGGATCAAGTTTGAAACACCGGTCGATTCATCACTTGAATATTCACAAGCCAAACTGCAGCAGGTGGATCAAATTATTCGTCAACATCCGGAGGTCAAAGCCACCTATGGGGTGATTAATGGCGCAACCGATCGCGGTAAAAACCATGTCAGTTTACGGGTGACTGTAACTCCACGTACCGAACGTGAAAAGACCCTGAATGACCTGAATAATGAATTCCGCCAGCATCTGCAATCGATAGCCGGAATCAGCATTACCTCGGTGGCATCCGCCGATGAAACCGTTTCAGGTGGCCAGAAGCCGATCATGATCTCGATCAAAGGCCCGGATCTGGATGAACTGCAAAAAATTTCCGATCGTTTTATGACGGAAATGGCGAAGATTAATGGCATTGTCGATCTGGAAACTTCATTAAAAGAACCCAAGCCGACGCTTGGTGTACAGATTAATCGCGTCTTGGCCAGTGATTTAGGTTTATCGGTCAATCAGATTGCCAATGTGGTGCGTCCGCTGATTGCCGGTGATGATGTCACGACCTGGCAGGATGAAAAAGGTGAAACCTATGATGTGAATCTGCGCCTGACCGAAGACCAGCGCAGCTTGCCTAGCGATTTACAGAATATGTATATCACCTCAAATAAAACCGATGCCAATAATCAACCAATTCTGGTTCCGCTTTCGAGCGTGGCCAAATTTGAAGAAAAACTCGGTGCCTCGCAGATTAATCGACGTGATCTGGCACGTGAAGTTCTGGTCGAGGCCAATACTTCAGGACGTCCTGCAGGCGACATCGGGACGGATATCAGCCGCTTGCAAGAAAATTTCGATATGCCACCGGGTTATAGTTTCGACACTCAAGGCTCCAATGCCGACATGGCAGAATCCGCAGGTTATGCACTGACTGCGATTACCCTGTCGATTGTCTTTATCTATATTGTGCTCGGTTCGCAGTTCAACAGTTTTATTCATCCTGCAGCAATTATGGCCTCACTGCCATTGTCGCTGATTGGCGTGTTTCTGGCCTTATTCCTGTTTAATTCCACCATGAATCTATTTTCGATTATCGGCATTATCATGCTGATGGGACTGGTGACCAAGAATGCGATTCTGCTGATCGACTTCATCAAGAAGGCCATGGACCGCGGTGAAGACCGTTATGATGCAATTATTGCCGCTGGTAAAACCCGTTTGCGTCCTATTCTGATGACCACCAGTGCCATGGTCATGGGCATGGTTCCACTTTCCCTAGGGCTAGGTGAAGGTGGCGAACAAAGTGCACCGATGGCGCATGCGGTGATTGGTGGCGTGATTACCTCTACCCTGCTGACCTTGGTGGTGGTGCCGGTGATCTTTACTTACCTGGATGACTTTAAGAATTTTATACTGCGTCAGGCACGTAAAATCATGGCATAATTTAATGCAACACAATGAGGTGACATTCCCAAATGCTCACCTCATTTTTTATTGTATAATCCCTGCTTTAACGCTTAATTTTTTAGGACAGTTTCCATGCGCGCGAGTCGCTTTTTATTTGCAACGTTAAGAGAAACCCCGAACGATGCTGAGGTTATTTCCCATCAGCTGATGCTTCGTGCCGGTATGATTCGTAAGTTGGCTTCAGGTCTATACACCTGGTTGCCGATGGGCGTTCGCGTATTAAATAAAGTTGAAGCGATCGTTCGCGAAGAAATGGACAAAGTCGGTTCACTTCAAGTCTATATGCCGGTGACTCAACCTGCGTCTTTGTGGGAAGAATCAGGTCGTTATGTACAATACGGTCCTGAACTTTTACGCTTCAACGACCGCCATGGCAACCCATTTGTTCTCGGTCCGACGCATGAAGAAGTGATCACTGACCTTGCACGTAACGAATTAAAAAGCTACAAGCAACTGCCTGCAAACTTCTACCAGGTACAAACCAAATTCCGTGACGAAATTCGTCCACGTTTTGGCGTAATGCGTTCACGTGAATTCATCATGAAAGATGCCTACTCTTTCCATGCTAACCAGGAATCACTGCAACAAACCTACGACGACATGTATGCAGCCTACTGCAAAATCTTCACCCGTCTTGGTTTAGATTTCCGTCCGGTTCAAGCAGATACCGGTTCAATCGGTGGTTCAGGTTCTCACGAATTCCACGTGCTGGCTTCAAGCGGTGAAGATGATATCGCCTTCTCGACTGAATCTGACTATGCAGCCAATATTGAAATGGCAGAAGCAGTACTTGTCGGTGAGCGTGCGGCACCTACACAAGAACTCAAACTGGTAGATACACCAAATCAAAAAACCATTGCAGATGTATCAGCATTCTTGGGTACCAATCCTGCTCATTCAGTAAAAGCCTTATTGGTTCAAGGTGTTGCGACTGAAGAAGGTCAAGATGTACCTGTGGTTGCATTATTCCTTCGTGGCGATCACGAACTGAATGAAATTAAAGCTGAAAAACATCCTTTAATTGCTGCGCCTTTGACATTTGCTACTGAAGAACAACTGCAAGCCCTTGGCTTAACTGCTGGCTTTGTCGGTCCTCAAGGTCTGGTCGAAAAAGGTATCACCGTCATTGTTGATCGTGCAGCATCGGTATTGTCTGACTTTGTTGCAGGTGCAAATGCAGCAGATCAACACGCAACAGGTGTAAACTGGGAACGTGATGCGCAGTTCACTGAAGTTTATGACCTACGTAACGTGGTTGAAGGCGATCCATCTCCAGATGGTAAAGGTACGCTTCAAATCAAACGTGGTATCGAAGTGGGGCATATCTTCCAGTTGGGTCAAAAATACTCTGAAGCTTTAGGTTGTAAAGTCTTGGGTGAAGATGGCAAACCATTCACTGTAACAATGGGGTGTTATGGTATTGGTGTAACACGTGTGGTGGCCTCTGCAATCGAGCAGAACTTTGATGAGAAGGGCATTATCTGGCCAACTGCCATTGCACCGTTTGAAGTTGCCATTGTGCCGATGAATGCACACAAATCTCCACGAACTATGGAAGCTGCGGAAGCACTCTATGCTGAATTACAAGCTGCAGGTTTTGACGTGTTACTCGATGACCGTAATGAACGTCCGGGCGTGAAATTCTCTGATCTTGAGCTTACAGGCATTCCACACCGTATTGTGATCGGTGAAAAAGGTTTAGATGCAGGTACTTTTGAATATAAAGGCCGCCGCGATGCTGAATCAGTAAATATTTCGAAAGAAGAATTATTGGCAAAAATTGCTAAATAATTTTGCTTTCTTATAAAAAATCCCGCCTAATGCGGGATTTTTTATAACTAAACTTAGCAGAATTTATGTCCACCAAAGCAGTTCGGTTTAAAGTTCTGGCCTTGTAAAGTTAAATTAGTAAGAGGGAAATCAAGTAGCGCAGGATTTTTAATTTCCTTTACATCAAGTGCACTTCCTAGCACACAACCAAAAACCAGACTTCCACAATCTCGCACATTAGTGGTTAAATCATGGTTAATTCCTGCAATAGTTTGCTTTAAAACAGCATCTGAAATTGGCACACTATATGAAGGTGAAATACTTCCTAAATCCACTTCATCTTCCATTGCCAGCCACCACCCTTGTTTTGCCGCGACTGCTGCACCAGGCCATAAAATGCTTTGGGATTGCAAGGAGAGTGAAGCTGGATTATTTAAATATAAAGCATGAATAAGTCCGAGATTTTGTTTAACGGTAATGTCTGTCTGTAGCCCGGTTAAGTAGCCTGTAATATCTTTATCTAATTTTAATGCTCCATCCAATAATTCTGCTTTTAATGGTCCTTTAAAATCAATACGACCTACTGTCCCTGTCCCTTTTAGTACAACTTCTTTCATTCTTGTTCCTGACACTATCGTAGCAGGAATAGTAAAAGGTGCTGTTGTAGAATTTAACTGGAAAGCATAATTGCTAGATGTGTAATGTAAATCCAGAGGTAATGGTTGACCTAATATAGTGCCTTTTACCGTACCCTCAATATTCATTCCAGTTGCAGCATAATCCATGACACGAGGAGCGGTTGTTGCAACTCCTGATGAAGATTTTGTTTTCATATAACCACTGAAACTGTTAATACCATTTGGTGTAGCACTATTTTCTGTCCCCATTGTCAATAGACCTGAAATCTTTTCCGCACTTAAACGGAAACCTAAAACTTCACGTGTAGATGCCTGATTTGGATTTTTTATGGCAAATTGTACAAATGGATTAGTAATCAGAGCTGAAGTCGCGGCACGATCCGCGCCATTCGTAGGATTACCACTTAAGGCAATATGATCAATATCAATATCACAGCCGGTTGCACCATTAACACCGCCACACCCGAGTTGTAGCTTTTTTATATTGGCATTAATTTCCATCTCGGCTTCCAAGCCTAATTTATAAAATGAGATATTACTCTGGTCATAAGTAGCTCCTAGATTATCCATCTGGTTAAATCCAGACTGAACCTCCATTGACAATAAAGCCTGCCCATTGACTTCTGAGAGCTCTTGGTCTTCCAATGAAGTTAATGCAGATACCTGACCACTTAGGCCCATCATAGCTACCACTAGACTTTTTAATATTATTTTTTTCATTTTTCTCATCCTGATTTTTAGCGTGGTGTGATTCCCATCGTGCTACGTATGGTTCCACCCGTCAGTGCAATACTTGCCATGTTTTGCATATTGCCATTGGTCGCCATGGCAAAATTGGTCTTAAATGGTGTTGCAATATTATTTTCATAATTGAGTTTGACCTGATTATCCAAAGTCACTGTATCTGCACTGACACGAACTTTTGCTTTGACACCCAAATGACCTTCCATCCGGTTAAAGTTAATTGACGAAGTTTTTAATACCCCCGTTGAGTCAATATCTTCATTGGCAATACTAAAATAGCTGCCCAAATTATCTTTGTTTGCAGTTTCTTCTGCGGTAAGGGGTCTAAACTTAAAGTTTGCATCAAATGACAGGAAGTTGGTATCTGGTGAACCGCTGGTTGGGTCTATACCAGGAATAATCAGGAGCTCACCATTTCCATCAAGTTTAAAAGCAATATTCGTCAGGACATCATCACGTTTAGAAAAATTATCGTGAGGCACATAGCTCCCGCATTTAGCGATCGATGCATTGGTACAATTATATTTAGATCCTGGTAATTGACCAATCGCAAGCTCAGCTTTGGCTCCAATCAGCAGCTTATCAGCGCGAATATAAATACCTTCATCTTTATAACTAATAATCCCTTCTGACTTGATCAAAGCATCGATATTCCTAAAACCAGCATAATAGTTAACAGCCTCACCATGATCGCCATTCTTGCCATCAATCAATATAATCGAGGTTGTGCTTGGTAAACCGGTTTTCTTGTCAATTCCATAGCCTTCTGTAGATGCCATAATGTTATAAGCAATTGCTTGCTTATTGTCTGTTCCATAAGTCGTTCCAGACAACGCAACATTGGCATTTAAATTATAAATAGGAATACCGATTCCCCATGAACCACCATCGCCACCAATTTCCGCCAAAGAGTTATCTGATATAAAACGTGCTTTCGCAGCAATAGACTGAAAATCCATTCCACGTACGGCGATATAAGCAAAATCTTCTCCATTCGTGGTGGTACTGAGTGTCTGTTTAAGTACAGTGCTACTACTACCTAAAGTCTTTTGCATATTTTCATTGATTATGAAATCGAGACTTTTTGCAGTAATGGTATTTATATATATATTTCCAAAGTCGATATAAGCATTTTTACCATGTAAGGCACCGGCAGCCGTACGTGTAGTCAATGGTCTGAGCTTGGAAAATTGCACCGCATGGCTTCCCTTACCGGTATGACCAATCTCAAGTGTTGTAGGTGCCATAGTTGCTGGAAGCCCGGTACTATTAGCACCTGTAAAATCTGCAGACAAGCCTAGATTTAACCCACCTTCTCCGACCAGGCCACTGTAACCTGTTGCAGCTTTGTCCTGACGTTCTAGTACACCATTCACCTTGTTACTAACATCAAAAGTACCTATCTGGGTTTGATCGGCACTCATGGATAATCTTGCGTTAGTGACTGCACCCGAAGCCCCTAAACGCATAATATTTTTACGTTCATTATTTGGCGTGTTATAACGCAAGTCAATATTAACCCCTGGATTGGTCGGATTAACCCGGTCAGCCGTGATATCAGTAATATCTTCAGCACGCTTTAGATCCACATAATGATCTTGACTGCCATTTCGTGTGGTCAGTACCACGCCTTCATCCGGGTCAATGTACATATATCCTTGACCCGCGAAGTTAAAGTTAAAGTCATTCAAAATCAGACTATTTTCACCTAATTTATGACTAATCGTGGCATTTTTAAGTTGAAAATCGATACTGGCAATTGAATCTTTATTAAATAGACCTGCACTGGTTTGTAATAGCACACTAAGCGGTGTAGAGGTACTAATCCCTAATGCCCCCAAACTTTGATTAGATTGAGTACCCGCAGTCCGAATACTATTCGCAGATTGACTACATGGATTGGTCGTACACGCGATCTTTACCAATTTTAAATCTGCAGTGGCTTGAAAGGGTGAAACACTTGCAGCTAGCCGAAGTCCTGCCCCTTGTGAAGTGGCACCTACATCTATTTCAAGTTGACTAATGATTGGTTTATTATCTTTTCCAATAATCTCAACATTATGTAGACCTAAGCCCATTTTAGTATTGGCAGTTGGATTTGGATCATACCAATTGGCTTGAGCAATACTGGCTTTAGAGATTTCATGAGTAATCACCATACCATCTTGTCCAGTGACTTCACTCAATTCCTGCTCTTCAATAGTTTCAAGTGCATAACCTTGTTGTATAAGACACATGCATACCGTTAGCAATTTCAACTTTATTGTTGTTTTTTTCATTTTTATATCCTTATGCTGTACTTGACGTTGTTACTAACAACGACTTTGTGCTCCACCTGTACAGTTATAACCAAATATTTTCAAATTGCCTGACGTATGCAGATTTCCATGAACGTTCAACCCCATAAATCCTTTTTCAGCACCTTTATCAAATGAAGGAACATCTTGGGGCGCGGTTGTATAAGTTCCATCGGCATTATAGGTACGCCCTGTATACGTACTATAAACACCTGTATTGGCATAACCTTCCAAGGCGCCAGCACCTGTACCCGTTTCAATGGAAACTGTATTAAAGCCTAAATTACGGATCTTTAAAGGCTGGTGATCATAAAAGGTAATTTGCATCGCCGTTTGTGGTTCATTACGATGATTAATGATGGTTGTTCCATCGATCGAAAACTTATCAATCTGAATCGTGCCTTGAATGCCTTTAAAGACTAACCACTTTTTATTTCCATTGGCATCGACATGGTTATTCGGCGCTATTGCCAGACGGCAAAATTGTTTTGTTGCTCCACAAGCGGTGGGATCTAGAACATAAAATACTTCTAGCGGGTTGCCACTTCCATCAAGCCGAGAAATTTTATCTTTACTTAAATCTGTCGCATAAACATGGTTTAAAGATAAAGTCCAGTTAAGATCAGCTCCACCCTGCCCCACTGTATTGGTTAGTGCTTGCTGATCAAGGGCTTCCAATCCGGCAAGACTGGCCATAGAAGTACATAATAATGCACAGAGTGTTGCTAATTTGGACATTCTTATACTCCCTTAAAGACCAGTTGTTCTAATTTTCAGATGCTGAATCAGGACACCATCAATGACAGCAGATCCAAAATTCTTACTTACACCCTCAGTATTTTTAAATACGATTCCTGTTGAATTCACACCATCCTTGGCACGCAGCATATTTGTTCCTGAGATACGCTCTGTAGTCCCTATTGAGATACTACTGTGAGTCGCATTACGCCCTTGATAAAGTGCGGTGGTATCTGACACATTATTTTTAATCGGTGTACCACAACTATAGACATTACAGGTCGAACCCTTTAAATCTGTTGTACCCAATCCGCCCCCATAATTTTGATAAATTTGATTATAAATAGCAGGAATATTGGGAATACGTGTCACTTCTAAAATAATATTATTGCCTTCTGAACCGACAACGAAAGGCTGGTACATATTACCAAGCACCAAGTTAATATTTGGACTATAGAGATATAAACCCTCAGAATCATGAAATATAGGAGCATCACTTCCATTCAAGGCCGGGGTTGGAACATTACCATCAAGTGCATCTGTTTTTGCTGCGGTACTGAGACGAATACCTTTACTGTTAAGATTACTATCGCTACTGCTTAGAGTTTCTGGTCGATCATTGGTATTCAGACGAACAATACTCGCCATACCCAATGTTTGGCTGTAATTCTTATTGTCAGATTCTAAGGTTTGAAATAACCGAACTTGCGAGCCATTAAAACTCAGACCATTGGCAACAAATTGGGTTCTTAATCGGTAATCCGTATCAAGTCCTGATATTGGCCCACCTGTTATAGGATCTACAGCATTCGAGGAGTTAAGCTCACGTGCAAAAATATCACTCCAGAAGCCCAGCTTGATATTATTATCACTTTCAACCCCTGCGATTGGACTTAATGGGGCTTCCAAAGCAATATAGCCTACATCTTTAGCAGCGTCCTTAAACTGTTTGACGTTTTCAGTTCCTGCCCGAAATAACCAGGGATTATCTGCTGATCCCCAGCTGAAACCCTGATTACTGTATCGTGTGCTTAAAGAACCATCACTTTTCGATAATGCCAGACCATAAATAAATACATCGGCTTTAGTTCTTAAAGTGCTCACAGAAATTTTAGCAGCTTCAGTTTTAGCAGCATGATCTGCTCTAGCAATGATTTCAGCCATAGCAGCACTATCTGCATCTTTCATCATTTCAGCTAAAGCAGCTTCAAATTTTTTATCATAATCTGCTTTAATTAATGCAAGAATTCTTGCATCTACAATTGCTCCAATAATATTTTCCCTAGTACCAGACGTACTCCATTCAGTTGCAGGAATTGATTTCGTCGCATCCTTACCATAAAGAAGGTCAATCATTTCCAATGCATTTGTTTTTGCCTTATTATTTAAATCAATTAGATTCCCCGGTGAGTGATCAAACATTGTTGTGCCATCATCGACTAGACTATATTGAATTAAAGCGGGTTTACCGGCTCCATTATAATAATCATCACGACGTTGTTCATAATAGGCTTTCATAAAGTCGGTATTATAATAATAATCAACTAATTCTTGCTTAAATGCGTCCCGGTTTGTTTGTGTATCATGAGTATTCTTAATCGTATTATAGTTATTATTATAAAAATCAGTTTTTAACGTATCAAAGGCTTGCTGATACTCAGTTGCATAATTCTGCGTTCTTTCAACATGAAAAGTATTATCATATGTAGATTTATAAACTTTGTCGTATACACGCTGCCCAAGTTGGTTGTAATTTTCACCCGTCGGAATAATACGAATAAATCCTGTATCTGCTTTTCCAGGATCAGGAATCTTCCGCTCATAACTCGAGCCAGCCGAGAGATCGTTAGGGCCTTGAAACACCATTTTAAAATCATCAAGTACCAGCGCAACACCCTCACCTGTGGTGTCAGAAAGAGAAGAATCTGATAATTCCTGCATCGCATGTGCAGAAGGCAACAGGCTGAAACCGATTGTCATCGCCAAATAACTTTTGCGAAATTTAAATATATCTTTTATCTGAGTCATCTCACTCTTTCCTTTTTATTCGATGCTCCGCACCTTATGCTTCAGCTTCCCAGCCGCCAATCTTTGCTTTTTTATAATGCATTGCATCTTTTTTATGGTTATGCGGAATCCATTATGCTGATTTTTAATACAGATGCCAAAGCCAATTAGGCGAAAAATAGCAGTTTCCGATGAATGAAAATCTCAAAAAAATAAACGGGACATAAAGTCCCGTCATTCAATATTTTAAAACAATTAGGTCTTCGGCAAAGTAACGCCTGTCTGACCTTGATATTTACCGCCACGATCTTTATATGAAGTTTCACAGACTTCATCAGATTCAAAAAACAGCATCTGCGCTACACCTTCACCTGCATAAATACGCGCAGGAAGATTGGTAGTATTTGAAAACTCTAAAGTGACGTGTCCTTCCCACTCTGGCTCAAGCGGAGTCACGTTAACAATGATGCCACAACGCGCATAAGTAGACTTGCCCAAGCACACGGTCAAGACATTACGTGGAATGCGGAAATATTCGATGGTACGCGCCAAAGCAAACGAGTTAGGCGGAATGATACAGACATCCGACTCGATATCAATAAAGCTGCGTTCATCAAAGTTCTTCGGATCGACAATTGCAGAATGCACATTGGTGAATACTTTAAATTCACGTGCACAACGCACGTCATAACCATAGCTGGATACGCCATACGAAATCAGCTTTTGACCATTTTCATCCAAACGTACCTGGTTTTCTGCATACGGTTCAATCATGCCGTGTTTTTCGCTCATTTCGCGAATCCAACGATCAGACTTAATTGCCATTGATATAATCCAAAAATCTTAAGAACAAGTTATTGCGACGTACTTTAACTGAAATTGACACTAATGAAAATAAGTGAAAGGCTTAGAGCTAAAGTTGCCAAAAAATTGCTGATTGAGATCAGCTTATAAACTTAAAAGTGCAGAATAGCTTAAAGGAATGGAAAAGCTCATTAATACCAGCGAAGCCGTTTTCTGCAGGTTTTTCTGATTGAGCCAGCGACTGTTTTTTCTGGCCAGGATTGAACCCAGAAAAGTCCAGAAGAATGCAATCGGGATCAACAGAAGCAAGAAAACCAGCATATGAGTCACATAATGTTGGCCGCTTTTCCAGACAATGACAGGAAAGATCGCTGAGGCAAATAAAAGTGCTTTAGGATTAAGCAAGGTTGCCAAAAATAATTCTCGTGCGCGAATCGAGACATTTTCAAGATTTTCGCTTATTTCTGCAGTCCGCCATAATTTCACAGCGAGAAATAGAATATAGCCAGCACTAAAAAGTTTGAGAATGGTCGGTAAAAGCGGAAGATGAACGGAAATTTTTCCGATCAGAATGCCCCATAAGCTAATGGCAATCAGATAACCAAAGGCTTCCGCAGGAATTAAACGAAATGTTTTTTTAAATCCGACCTGAATGCCTGAAGATGCCAATAAGGTATTGGTTGGGCCTGGTGTTAAAAGAATGGTTGCCACTAAACCAATAAAAAACCATGAAATCATAGTTTGACCTCGCTCTAATCCGAGTAGCATAGAAGAATTCGGTCAGTGCTGCAAAAAAATAATTGTAAGAGAACATATGATCTAAAATTTAAATTTATTTATTTTAATTAATTCAAATGTTTATATAAGCTTTCAGGATAAACACCCGATAGTCATTTCAGTCAATTTCGATCATTTAAATCGAGCTAATTTTAAAAATAAGAAATAAGAAGCCCTAGCTTTTAGCTAAGGCTTAAATATCTGAATTGTCTGTAGAATTAAAAAATTCGACTATGGTCTTTCTCTGCTTTAGGTAACTGCGCTGCAATTTTCTCTGTAATCAGCATATAGCTTTCTGCAGCAGCATCTCCCGCGATCACTGACGGCGTTCCAGCATCGGCATTTTCACGAATTTTAGCATCCAAAGGTAAACGACCCAATAATGGGACTTGATATTGCTCAGACAGTTTATCGCCACCGCCTGTACCAAAAATCTGTTCCTCAAAACCACAATTTGAGCAGATATGGGTCGACATGTTTTCAATCACGCCCATGATCGGAATCTGCACGCGGTTAAACAATTCAATGCCTTTGGTCGCATCCAGCAAGGCCACGTTTTGTGGCGTTGTCACAATTACTGCGCCCGTTACCGGAATACGCTGCGCGAGAGTTAACTGGATATCACCTGTGCCAGGTGGCATATCAATCATCAGCACATCAAGGTCTGGCCATAGGGTCTGATTGAATAACTGCATTAATGCACCCGTGGCTTTTGGACCACGCCAGGCGACTGGAGTATTGTGATCTCCAGTTAAATGGCCAATTGATAATACCGCCATCCCATAGGCTTCGATAGGGACAAACTGCTCTGCTTCGATCATTGGCGTTTTGCCGGCATTACCGAGCATAGTCGGAATACTTGGGCCGTAAATATCGGCATCTAGTACGCCTACGCGCAGGCCTAATTTCTGTAGAGCCAAGGCCAGATTTACAGTCGTGGTCGATTTACCTACGCCACCTTTACCAGATGACACCAGAATCACATTTTGAATCCTTGGGTGTTTTGGAACATCACGCTGTTGCGGCGCAGCTTTTTGAATAGGTGGATTATTTGGATCAGCTTCTTCTGTTTTTGCAGGCTGTGCCGACGCATCAACCACAGGGGGAAGATTGGGTTTTGCTTCCGCTTTAGGCTCGCTTGAACAGTTTTCACCTTCAGCATGGTTATGCCCGCAACCCCCTTCTTTCTTATGTCCAGTTTTCTGCTGAATCACATGCATATTCAGTTCTTGAATACCACATTTTTGCAAAGCTTCCGCCAGTTCATCATGAATCTGTTGCAGCTGCGCTTTTTCTTCTGGATAGGTATTCAAAGTGATTTGCAGAATCTCACCCTGTACATTGACCTGCGTAATACGATCTTTCAAGGCATTGCTGGAATTTGGCAAGATATAGTTTTGCAGTACGTTTTGCACAGCTTCTTCGTTCACCTCCTTGGAAGGCGAAAAAACCGATTTAAGCGAAGAAAGCCAAGACATAGGTTACTCCAAAAATGTAGATCGACATCTGAATCGCTTAGTTTAACGGGGTTTTAGGCTAAGGTTAAGCACTGTCTTGGAGAAGATGAAAGAGATATCTTCAATTTCCAACCATTTTACTTGGTTTTCTTAAATGTTTTATGAAATCTTGGTAAATAGAAATAATGAAAGAAAAGAGAGATAAATTATTTTGATGTAATAATTTTTTTTACTGATCTTAGACGATCAAGCCACTTTAACCCTCTGTAATTAAAGTGGCTTAACGATCACAGACTATTTATGATTTTTATTGTTTTCAGATTTGTCCTGTTGATCCTTGGTATTTTTATCCTGATCTTGTTTCGATTCATCCTTTTTGGACTGAGAGCTGCTTTCTGAATCTGTATCTTTGGCATCTTGCTGCTGATCAGAATCACCTTCCTTCGATTGATTATCCTTCATTTTATTCATCGTATCAGTTGCCATCTGTTTCAGCTCAGCGAACTTAACCGAGGCTTCACTGAATAAGTCTGTGATTTTCTGTCTGGTATCTTCAAACTTATGCATGGCTTCATCTTTTAAATTTGCCATACTTGCCTGCTGATCGGTCTGACCATCTTTAGCATTGTGTTTATCTGACTTGTTAGATGATTTATCTTGAGAGGCATGATCCGCTTTGGCCTTTTTCGCATCATCCGAACCTTGCTCAGCATTTTGCTGGTTGTCAGATTTGCCATGTTTCAGCTCATTCAGAAGCTTTTCACCTTTTTGCAATAGCTCTTCACCGATCGCAATCGCCTTGGCTTTTAAGTCATCCATCTTAAAGCTTTCAGTTTTTTTATCGGACTGGTTCTCTTGAGAATTGTCTTTTTGTGCTGATTGCTCAGCATTTGTATCTTTGCCGTTGTGCTGAGTATCAGATTTCTGATCAGCATGGGTCTGGGCACTTTGCCCATTCTTATGTTCCTGATTATGCTGTTTATCTATCTCATTTTGCTTTTGCTCTTTTGCAAGCTGATCATTCAATTCGCGTGCATGTTGTTCTTTATCTTGATTTTGCTTCGACGTATTGTTTTGGTTCTGCTGAGTCATGAGGTACCCTCCTTAGGCATATCATATAAACAATCAGCCATTTTTTAGCACAAAGCATCACGCGAATCGGGCGAAGTAAGCAAACTGCAACAAAGCCTGTACATGTTGTTGCTATTGTTTGCAGGATGTAGCATGAGCTGAGTTAAATCCGTATTGAAAAGCTCTATGCTAAAGATGATGCGGGCTTTTGTATTCGGGCTGTCCAAGTCCATCTATTCGCAGGGTTTCAGCAAAGCATTTCTTTGTAATCCCCTCGGCATCATGTAAAATTATGGCCCATTGCATAATGAATACGAATGAGAGAGTGAATCCGTGCGTAAAATTTTAGTCACCAATGCCCTTCCTTACGCCAATGGCCCGATTCATATGGGTCACTTACTTGGCTATATCCAAGCAGATATTTGGGTACGTGCCATGCGTGCGATGGGTCATGATGTGACTTATGTCTGTGCGGATGATGCTCACGGAACCGCGATCATGCTACGTGCCGAAGCGAATGGCATTTCACCTGAAGCGCAAATTGCCAATGTGCAAAAAGAACACATTCGTGACTTTGACGGTTTCGGTGTGCATTTCGATCATTATGATTCTACACATAGCGATACCAACCGTGCTCGTGCGTCAGAAATCTATGTGAAAAACCGTGATGCGGGCAATATTGCAGTTCGTCCGGTGACCCAGCTTTTTGATCCTGAAAAAGGCATGTTCCTGTCAGACCGTTTCATTAAAGGCACCTGTCCTAAATGTAAGGCGGAAGATCAGTACGGCGACTCATGTGAAGTCTGCGGTGCAACTTATAATGCGACAGAGTTGTTGAATCCGCATTCCACTTTAAGTGGCGCAACTCCAGTCGAAAAATCATCTGATCATTACTTCTTTAAATTGCCAAATTTTGGTGAATACCTGCAAAAATGGACTCGTGATGAAGGTCGCTTGCCGGTATCGATTGCCAACAAGCTGGACGAATGGTTTGAAAATGGCTTGAACGACTGGGACATCTCACGTGATGCGCCATACTTCGGTTTTGAAATTCCAGATGCGCCAAACAAATATTTCTATGTTTGGGTGGATGCGCCGATTGGTTATATGTCGAGCTTTGAAAACTACATCAAAACCAAACGTCCTGAATTGAATTTTGATGACTACTGGAAAAAAGATTCTGAAAATGAGGTCTATCACTTCATTGGTAAAGACATCGTGTATTTCCATGCCCTGTTCTGGCCGGCAATGCTTGAAGGTGCAAACTACCGCACGCCATCAGGCTTATTCGTGAATGGTTTCTTGACTGTCAATGGCCAAAAGATGTCAAAATCTCGCGGCACATTTATTAAAGCGGAAACCTATTTAGAGCATTTAAATCCTGAATATCTACGCTATTACTTCGCGTCGAAACTTTCTGACAAAGTTGAAGATTCTGACCTGAACCTTGATGATTTCGTTCAGAAAGTAAATTCAGATTTGGTCGGTAAAGTCGTGAATATTGCCAGCCGTTGTGCAAAATTCATTAACACCAAATTTGATAACAAGTTAAGCACGACATGTGCTGAACCTGAATTGGTACAAAGCTTTATTGATGCCGGTAGTTCAATTGCTCAAGCTTATGAAGCACGTGAATTCTCTGCGGCGATTCGTGAAATCATGGCACTGGCAGACAAAGCCAACCAGTACATCGACGAGAAAAAGCCTTGGGCACTTGCTAAGCAAGAAGGTCAGGAACAACAGGTTCATGATGTATGTTCTGTGGGGATCAACCTGTTCCGTCAATTGGCAGTTTACTTGGCTCCTGTATTGCCGACACTAGCTCAACAGGTTCAAGATTTCTTGCAACTTGAAAGCTTCGATTTTGCTTCTCGCAAAACCATTCTAGTGGGTCATGAAATTGCATTGTTCCAACCCTTAATGCAACGTGTAGATCCAAAAGCGGTTGCTGCCATGGTGGATGCATCTAAAGATTCTTTAGCTGCTCCTGCTGCTGAACCAGCAAAAGCTGAGAAGAAAAAAGAGAAGAAGATTGAAAAGAAAGCTGAACCTAAAGTCGGTGAAGCTGAAATCATTAATATTGATGATTTTATGAAAGTTGACCTGCGTGTGGCTGAAGTTTTGGAAGCGGCTACGGTTGAAGGTTCTGACAAACTGCTTCAACTCACTTTAAACGTTGGTGAAGCTGAGCCACGTAATGTGTTCAGTGGTATTCGTGAGTTTTACCAACCTGAAGACTTAAAAGGTAAACTGGTGGTGATGGTGGCAAACCTTGCGCCACGTAAAATGCGTTTTGGGATCTCTAACGGTATGGTGCTAGCTGCGGGTAATGGCGACGGTGTTTGGGTGATTTCACCTGAATCTGGTGCTAAACCGGGTGATAAAGTGTCTTAAGTTTAGGTTTTGAGAAAAGAAAAGCCTCTACGTATGTAGGGGCTTTTTTATATCATCAGTTAAATTTACTTTCTTGATTTTTAATATTTTTAATATAAAATCAATGCGCTTTTTTATTCTTTTATAATTATTCGGGGTAAGCATGAAAAAATTATTAGTTTCAGTTCTAGCGATGTCTACAATTGCATTTACAGGTTGTTCGGTACGTATGGCTGACATGACAGTTGCATCTACTAAAAACTACAACCTAAACTCAAACCAGTTTGTGAAAGGTGAACGCGTTAAAGGTGAAGATAAAGTTCCTGTGATTTTATTCCCACTTGGTATTCCTAACTTCAAAACAGCAGTAGATCGCGCAATTGAAAAAGACCGTTGTGCTGTTGCACTTTCTGATGTGGTAATTACTCAGCTTAATCAAGCATTTATTATTGGCCAGATTGGCTATCGTGTAGAAGGCACTCAAGTGATTGACCGTTCTCAGCCTGAATGTGCTAAATAGGTTATAAATATAAAAAAGCCTCTATCTCTAGAGGCTTTTTTATTGCTGGGTCACTTAGCCTTGCAACACAAATTCCCAAATCACATAGCCCAGTCCAAAACCAAGTAGTGAATATAAGGTAATAATGAAAAATACAAAGCTGGCATTGTTTTTTCTTTTCCAAAAACTCATCGCGACACCCAAAGCTTGTTCGTAATACCCCATGTTAACGAGCTTTTCATAAAAAGTGAAATGTATCTAAGCATTTTATTTATAATAATATTTTAATTAAAAATAAATTCTTTACTTTCAAAAAATCAATATACAGATTCAGACTGATTTTTTAGTACAGATGACAAATCAGCACTTCCATTTTAAAAAATGGTAAATATATTCATATTCTTTTTTGCTGGCATCCGTGCTAATACATAGAATTGACTTTAATTACATAAGAATAGCTATGAAATACTTCACTTCTTCTCTCGTCGTGTCATTGCTTGCTTTAGGTTCAATGGCGGGTATCTCTCAAACACATGCACAATCCGTTTCTAGCACCCAACAACAAAAACAGGTTCCCGGTTATTATCAACATAACTTCGGGGATTACCAAATTACTGCCCTGCTAGATGGCACCAATTATCTGTCCAAAGCCTTATTTAAAGATATTCCAGCAGCTCAAGCAGACCAGATATTGAAAAAATACTACGTCGATCAAGCTAAAGGCATCCAAACCTCCGTGAATGCCTTTCTGGTCAATACAGCCAAGGAAATGGTTCTGGTCGATAGCGGGACTTCAAGCTGTAATGGTCCACACCTAGGTTCAGTGTATTCCAATTTAAAGGCTTCAGGGCATAAACCTGAACAGGTCAATGCCATCCTGCTCACGCATTTACATCCAGACCATGTATGCGGTATAAGTAATAATAGTGTTGCCAATTTTCCCAATGCCAACATTTATGTGTCTCAAGCTGAACTGGATTTCTGGATAAATCCCACAACGGTAGAAAAATTACCAAAAGCCAAGCAGGCAGGTTTTTTGGGCACAGTCGATAAAATCAAGAAAGCCATTGCACCCTATCAGGCCAAGAATCAGCTCAAAACCTTTAAAACTGGCGATCAAATCCATGCTTTCGATGTTATCAGTTCGGCTGGACATACACCGGGGCATTTTGGTTTTAGCTTAAAATCTAAAGGTCAGCAGATGGTGTTTATTGGAGATATTGTGCACTCACATACGCTGCAGTTTGATCGCCCACAGACCGGCGTTGACTTTGATGTCGATCCGAAAAAGGCGATCGAAACCCGCTTAAAATATTTTGCTGAATATGCGAAAAATGGTCAGACGGTAGCAGCACCACATTTGCCATTTCCGGGGATTGGACATATTTATTCTAAAGACAATAAAAGCTATCAATGGATTCCGGTACATTTTAAAGATTAGGGTCTGTTGACATTTACTGTTCATAATTAACCCTATAAAGGTAGCCATAAAAATATACAGGCTAAAGCAACAGAACTTTGATAATTTCTTTTGAGCTTGTCATATCGAGTAGCTATTCCTCTAAATTGCTTTAATCTACAAAACATATTTTCAACTAAATGCCTGATTTTATATAAATACCAGTCCATATGGTCATTGTTCGATTGGCTATTTGTTTTCTTTGGTATATTCGCTTTAGTCCCTGTTTTCCTGATCTGTTCACGCAGTGGTTCTGAATCATAGCCTTTATCTGCACATACCACTTTTGTCTCTTTTAAATCTAATGTTGATATTAAATCAGGTGCAACTTTAA
>NZ_JALGQY010000040.1:0-24304 GCF_022809915.1 Acinetobacter lwoffii
TTGAATAATCTAAGTAACTTACCGCTGCTTGACCAACGATTAAAACGTTTGAAAATAGAGTTTGAATGACCAAAACAACAAGGAATATCTCGCCACGGACAGCCTGTTCTAATTCTATAGAGAATAGCTTCAATAAAATTGCGTAAATTTGAGTTGTGGTGAATGGATAAATTACGCAGAATAACTTTCAACTTTTGCCAGTGTTGATCTGTCAGCATGGTACGAGGCATAGCGAATAGTAAAATTGGGTTTGGCGATTTGATTTTACTACTTCGCTATTTTTTTAAGCTAAAAGTGTCAACACACCCTAAAAGAAAAACCCCCAGAATGTAAAAACATTTTGGAGGTTTTTTAATCTTCTTAAATCTGCTGTATAAGTGCAGTCTTGCTTTAAGGATTTAACTGCACGGCATGGAATTGTAAATGATCATCTATGAAACTTTGAATAAAGTAATAGCCATGATCATAGCCCTGATGTTCACGCAAAGTTAGCGGCTGGTTCACGCCATCACAAGCCTGCTGGAACAGGGCTGGATTAAGCTGGTTATAGAACTGGTCTGAAAAACCCTGATCAATCAGGATATCGCCAAACAATGCGCCCTTTTCCTGAACCAAAGCGGTCGCATCATGTTTCAGCCATTGCTCTTTTTCAGTACCCAAATAATTCGAGAATGCTTTGTCTCCCCATGGGCACTGACTCGGCGCACAAATTGGTGCAAAGGCTGAAACAGATTTAAATTTTTCTGGATATTTAAATGCCAGAGTTAATGCGCCATGACCACCCATAGAGTGGCCGAAGATACCGATCTTGCCGGGATGGATTACGAACTCCTCAGTAACCAGTGCATAGAGTTCATCGACAATAAAGCTTTCCATCTGATAATGTTCAACCCAAGGCGCCTGGGTAGCATTGATATAAAAACCTGCACCCTGACCGATATCCCAGTTGTCGCCTTCTGCCACGCCTTCACCACGTGGTGAGGTATCAGGTGTAATCAAAATCAAGCCAAGCTGTGCCGCCAAACGTTGTGCATGCGCCTTGATGGCAAAGGTTTCTTCGGTACAGGTCAAACCAGCCAGATAGAATAATGCAGGACAGCTGTGACCTTCTAAAGCTTGAGGCGGCAGAAAAATGCCAAACTTGGTCGGGGTTTTAAGATAGCGCGAATCAAAACGATAAATCCGCTGTTCACCTTCAAAGCTTCTATTGTTCTGTATAAGTTCCATGGCTATTCCTTATTATTACAACCGGTCTGTGGATGACATTGATCTAGGGAGATGATGTCGCCGTAGTGGTCTGTGGAAATAAACGTTGCTCCAATTGCGGCAACATCAATTCCATATTCTTACCAATCACCCATTGCGGTTCTGATGGCTCAAAACCTTGAGCTGATTCCCATTTTGCTACGGTATCTGTGGCCTGTGCGAAAGCGCTTTGCAAGCTGCTATTTTCACGCATGGCTTCATCAAAGAACGCACGACCAAAATAGGTATAATCCGCTTCATTCGAACAGCCAAAAGACTGCCGATCAGCTGCCGAAGCCGTAATCACCAAGGTATTGTCATTCTGTAAAGCAGAAGCAAAACTGCCTGAAAAACAGGCCGAGATTACGATCACGCGCCAACGTATGCCTGATGCATCTAGTGTTTCACGCAACCATTTTGGATCAACCTGCGCCAGATCCAGTGGGGCATTTTCCATTTCAAATACATTCGGCAAACCGTGAGAGGTCATATATAAAAATAATACGTCACTTTCACGGTTCATCTGCTGCCCCATACGGCGCAATGTCAGCTCCATACTGGTTTTGGAAGCAATCGGCATAGTGGTACGTGTCGCTGGGTGATTGACCAAGGCAATCGATCGGCCAAAAGTACCAAAACGGGTATCAAACTGCTCTTTAATCCGCTCAACTTCAGAATGGAATACATCCTGATAGCTCGCTCCAGCTACTCCCATGAAATACCAGTGTGACTGTGCAAATTCACCATACTCGATATTTTCCAGCGCTTTATTCAGCAAAGTTGGCTGGGCATAGAAAGCATCTTCGGCAAAACTCGGTGGAATTTCTTCGACTTTCCAGATCGGCTGATCTTTGACTGAAATCTGCCAAACTACTAGCGTAAACAAAGTCGCCAGCATAATCAGCGCACGTTCCCACCACGGCCATTTTAATTCACGTGAAATCACCCAGACCACTGCCAGACTTTGCCAGACAAACAGCATGACAAAGAGCGTTGGAATATAGTCGTAAAGGATATAAGGCAGATAATCCAGATCACCCAGATACTGAATCAGACACTGGAACAGCATGATATGGGTATCTAACACCAACCATAACAAGGCTGGCACCAGCATCAAGCGTGGATTATTGACCCGTTGCGAAAGAAAAATACCGACAATCAGGGCAATGAAAGGCCAAAGCGCATAACTGATCAGGCCTTGAGAGTTAAAATCTCCCATACGGCCTGAACTGAGCCAGCTAAACAAACTGTTGGCGCAGCCCCCTAAGATCCCCCAGAACACCAGTTGCATGATGGATGGACGGACCAGTTGTAAAGAACGCCTCGACCCCAGAAATAACCACATCCCGGCAATTTGGTTGCTCTTAAAATCGTGCCAAAAATTAATGGAGGGTTTAAAGTCGATCATAGGATTTCAAGGAGATGAGTGGCTCGCTAATGTGCTGAATAAGTTTATGCTTGATAAGCATTTAATCAATGCTAATTTTAAATATATAACAAATCTTTGCTTAATAAAGAAGCCATTATCCTATTCAGCTACAAGTTCATGCTGAAAATACGCATCAAAGCGACAAGCATCGCCTTGCCATTGATGATTTGGCTCTTTTCCGGCCAGAAATACCGCCAGACGCGGACGTTTGACCACGACACGCTTGCCAATTTTCTGCGCCAGTTCTAAAAGGTTATCGCCCAGATCCATTTCACCATCTTCAGGCAATAACATATGCAACAGCTGCATCTGTTTTTTGACCTGCGCCTGCTTTTTGACTGCCTGCTGATTTTGATCCCGCTGTGGAAACATTGGATCAAGATAAACTACATCGACAACTTTATGCTGCTGGGCCTGTTGTTGCAGATAATCGGCTGAATCAGAAAAAACCAAATGAATCCGTGATACGACCTGACTTAGGAATGCATCCGACTGGGCACGCGTATGGGTATCTTCAAGCAAAGTGAACAAAATCGGATGCCGTTCAACCAAGGTGACCTGCGCGCCTAAGTGTGCCATCAACAGACTGTCATGCCCCAGACCCGCAGTCGCATCGACCAAGCTTGGTTTTTCACTTAAATTGCAGGCGCGTGCGATCATTTCTGACTTTAAAGATGCGCGTTTTAAACGCCCGGTTTCCGCTTGCCAGTCCGGTTGCATCTTCATGCCGTTGGCACATAACCAGAGTCCGTCAGCATCAACACAAAGGGCCAGTTCAGGATTTAAACGGAAAAAACGAGCATTGAGTTTTTCAACGGTTGCAATCTCGACCTGTACCCCACGAGAAGAAAGCACAGCCTCAAAGTGCTGTGCTTTCTCTTGATAGTCAGATTCGGCATATAAGCGAATCGCACTTACCATAATTTCCAACCTGTATAGGCAAATAATAAAATCAGCAGACCCGAAGCAATACGATACCAAGCAAAGATCATAAAGTCGCGTTTGGCCACATAAGCGACCAGCGCACGAATTAATATCAATGCCGAGATAAAGGAAACCAGAAGCCCAACTCCGATCACGGTCCAGTCTTCAGTCGTATTTAAGACATCATAGCTTTGATAAAGGTCCAGCAGGCCAGCGCCGATAATGACCGGAATACCCAAGAAAAATGAGAATTCAGTCGCTGCCTTACGGGACACACCCAGGAACATCGCACCGATAATGGTTGCGCCTGAACGGGAAGTACCCGGTATCAAGGATAAAACCTGAATTAGGCCAATCCAGATTGCATCTCTAATGCTGAGTTCTTCAACTTCATGGACACGGACTTGTGGTGGATTCTTTTCAATCCAGATAATGATCAAACCGCCGACAATCAAACCAATGGCAATTGCAATATCATTAAATAGTAATTGTTTGACGGTTTGTCCCAGCGTCAGACCAATCAATATAATCGGAATAGAAGCCAGAATCAGGCCAATGCCTAAACGGCGACCTTGCGGTTCACCGCTGACAATCCCGGTCGCTGCCCCCCAAAGACGTGCCCAATATTCATAAATAACGGCAGCAATTGCCCCCATCTGGATCGCAATGACGAATACATCACTCTTTTCCTTGGTCCAGAAATTCATTAATTCTGATGCCAAAATCAAATGACCGGTACTGGAAATAGGCAAAAACTCGGTAATGCCTTCGATAATACCCATGATGGCCGCTTTGAGTAGCAGTAAAAGATCCATGCTTTATCCTAATTAATTATGCTTTGCCTTGTTCTGGAATTTTTTTCCACGCGTTATCGCGTAAATATACGGGTAATGCCAATTCTGCACTCACCCAGTTTTCTGCTTGTGCCGCTGCACGTGCAATGCTGGCGATATCCTGTGCGGTCGCATGCACATCTTTATAAATTGAAGTTTCGCTTTGTACCAGTTCAGCGCCTGAGCCGACCGGGGTAAAGCGTACAGCTTGGCTGCCTTCTGCATAACTTAACAGTTGCTCATCATCAACCGGTTGCATAATTCCTTGTGCATCCACTTGATAGCTCGCGATATAGACTTCGCTCATGCGCGCATCCAATACCGCAGACACTTCAGTCAGACCGTGCAAGCGGTAGGCTGCTTGTGCCAAAGCCTGCAAAGTCGATACCGGAATTACCGGCACATCATTGGACCAAGCCAAGGCCTGAGTCACGGCAGCATTAATACGCACACCGCTAAAAGAACCCGGACCACGACTAAAGGCAATCGCGGTCAAATCAGCAATGGCCAGCCCAAGATCTTGCAGGCCTTGTTCAATCATCGGGAGAATCGTTTGCGTTTGTGCCTTGGCGCGCGCATCAAGCTGAAAAAATAGTTCTTGAGTATCATCAATTACAGAGACGGAACACTGCTCATTGGCAGTCTCCAATGCCAGCACTTTCATGCACAACCTTAATTCAGAGAATATAAAAAACGCGGATATAATACTCCACTCATATCCGCTACGCGAGATTTTCCCGAAACAGATACAAAAATGCCTAGAAAATCTAGGCTTATGCTTCAATTAATAGAACAGTGCCTTAGAGTTGCACTTCTTCTAAATCCTGAAATTTCTGAAAATGCTCGGCATAATGCATGGCGCTCATTGTTAATTTTTGAATACTGTCATCATCCAGCGTTTTCACCACTTTACCGGGTGAGCCCATCACCACGGAATTGTCTGGAATGATCTTGCCTTCCGGAATCAAGGCATTGGCACCAATAATACAATTCTTCCCAATCACGGCATGGTTCAGAATGACGGCCTGAATCCCGATCAGGCTGTTATCTCCAATGGTACAGCCATGCAGCATAGCCTGATGCCCAATTGTCACATAATTGCCAATATTCATCTCGATACCGGCATCCGTATGCAGTACTGCATTTTCCTGCACATTGCTAAAATCACCTAATTTGATTTTACTATTATCTGCACGTACTACGGCACCGAACCAGACACTGACTTGTCGTCCAAGCTCAACTTGTCCAATTACTGTTGCCGTTGGTGCTATCCAGCCATCCCAGGGCTGATGTATAGCGGTGGGCATATGTCCTTGAAATTTGTACAACATTGATAAAATCCTGTTCAATGGTTAAAAAAATTTGGAGCGTTTAAACGTTGGAGAATTAAGCAAGAATGGCCAGTCTTTTTTATAATCCAGCCCATATTGAAATAAAGAAATCAGCATACGTGCGGTCAATCCCCAGACCACTTCATTTTCTACCCGCATACTCGGAAAATATAAAGATTGCTGGGCAAAACGAACTTCATAAGGCGTGGGCGTCACTTCAAGCAAATGCTGCAATGAAGCAAAGAAAATCCGGTCAATTTCCGTCGGTTGTGGAATCAGCTTCACTTGCGGAGGAATCAGTCCCACAATCGGTTTGACCAGCATGCCATTGCGGGCTTTTTGCATGGGTAAATCACCCATTAAATGCACATCAAAAGGATTGAGTGCCGTTTCCTCATAGGCTTCCCTTAAAGCCACCACAATATTACTGGTATCTTGTGGATCGCGCTTGCCACCTGGAAATGAGACTTCTCCGGCATGATTATTCAAATAAGCTGAACGGCGCGTCAGCAATACTTTCGGGTCAGCTTCATCTGTAATTGCAATCAACACGGCAGCATGCGCAGATCGGATACGCTTGGAAAAACGTAATCGTTGCTGCAACCTGTGTGTCAATTCACATGCATCCATTCTCTCAGCCCTGAAGATGATCATAATTTCATCATAGCTGATTTTAGTCGGGGCGGGAGAGAAATGATGCCAAATTTTGCTTTTTCAGTTATCCTGAGCATACTTTTATCATTGATGATGAATATGAACTTCTGTGTGAATTGTGGACATAAAACCACTGCTAAAATTCCTTTGGGCGATCAGCAAATTCGCAGCGTATGTGATTCATGCGGCTCTATTCATTACATTAATCCAAAAGTGATTTGTGGTGCTTTAGTCTTATTCGAAAACAAAGTACTGTTGTGCCGTCGTGCCATTGAACCACGCTATGGCTTATGGACTTTACCTGCCGGCTATATGGAACTGTTTGAAACCATGGAGCAAGGGGCTGCCCGGGAAACCCGCGAAGAAGCCGAAGCTGAAGTAGACATTGAACAATTGTACTGTATGTATAACATTCCACGTATTGGTCAGATTTATGTGCTATTTAAAGCCAATCTGATTGATGGAAAATTTGGTGCGGGTGAAGAAACCATCGAAAGCCGTCTGTTCGATGAAGCTGATATTCCCTGGACTGAACTTGCTTTCCCGAGTGTAGAACATACTCTCAGACATTATTTTGAAGACCGCAAAAATAATATTTTTCCAATGCATCTGGAAACATTAGGCACGCGTCTAGACCACACGGGTTAAATCTAACATCCATAAAAAAATCCCATACTAAGATGGGATTTTTTTTATTTTTAAAGAATATTATTTAGCTTTGACTTGATAGCAATCCGCGAGTTTAAACTCAACCGAACCACCGTTTAATTTTGCCAGGCTAATATCTGCCGGTGTTTCACCCTCATTGTTATTATTATAAACTTTTTGAAAACTCGCATAGGTATTGGCCCATTGTACCCCATCCCCTGCCGAATTCAGGAAAGTTACACGCCCATTCTGGCCCACATTAGTATCCAACACATTAGACAAATTGAGCAGCGCACCACCGATCACAATCGAATCCCTAGAATCCGGTGAAGACTGGATGCGTGAGTCTACCCCTACCAATGCGCCATTGATATTACCAAACTTTTCATTGGCCAAAATCAGGCGCATGGAAACCGCTTTATCAGCGACAAATGCACGTCCCAAAGTTCCAAGGCGATATTGTTGTATGCCTTGATGATCTAAGAGCGTATCTGCCAACACATCGCCTTGACAGCCATTCACCGGATCAGTCGCGAAATTACTAGAGGATTGCATATTGGTGCGTACATCACCATTGCTGTCAATTACGATTCCTAAAGTAATTGGGCTGACAGTGGTATCTGTAAATTTAAATTCCAGATTGGCATACATTGGGAAGATATATTTCTCCTTATCTGCCACATTCTGCGCTGTTTTAAAGACCTGACGATCTAGATAACTAATCGGGAAAATCTTGTAGAGATCAATGCTTCCCGTATAGTTTTCACCATCGGCCTGCAAACGCCACAACCCCAAGTTGGCTTGATCGGAAGTATCCAGCGATTTTTTGTCAGTCACCACTTTATAGAAAGCTTCTTTACCCGCGATCACATAATCATTCAATAATCTGCCTTGATACAACTCAAGCGGAGTCGCATTATTTGCGATATTCAGACGGTAAGGCGTGTTAATGGTTTTACTGGTTGGATGAATCCATGAACTTTGCGGATCAGCGGTCATTTGTACCGGTTTCACCTTACGGATGAGTTGAGCATTAATCCCCCCTAAGGAAGATAAATTTTCTTTAGCCAATGTTAACTGGGTATCACGCCATTGCAGGCCGCTGCCAAAGGTATAGCCCTGGCGATCAGTAATCAGCATGAAATGGCCAAATAAATATTTAGTATTCTTATTCTTAATATCACAAGGGTTTTGATTACAGCCCACCAGTCCATCTGAACCCGTCAGGTTACTTCCAATCACGCCTGAAGTTGAGAATAATGAAAATTCTGGCTGATACACGGCTGCGTTGGCAATCGTCACCAGTTTTTTAACTGTGGCAAAAGCCACCTCATCCGAAATTGTGCTGATATCAACAAAATCTTTAATTTTGGTCGCCAAATCGGCATCCATCAAATTGATATTCTCACTGGTTTTCGCCAGGTCTTTACGCATCTCTTCAGTAATATACAAAGGTTGTACATCAGATGGATTAATAATACGCCCTTCTTCTAGCGCCAAAGCTTGCAGAATTTTAACCAGACGCATGGCCACCTGAACGGTAGGATCATTAGGCACCAAATCCCCTACCGGACGTCGAGCAATCCCAGTTGCAATATCGATGACACTTAAACGCGGCAGCTGGGTCTGGGCACTAAAACTAGCATAATCGCTGAGTTTAATTTGACCTAAATTAATCTTGCGCGAAGCAAAACTTTGAATATAAAACTCAATATTATCCGTCTTTTGACAGGTTCCAGAAGCAACCCCGTTTTTACTATCAAATAACGTAATAAAGGTATTTTCTGTATCGCTACTACAGTTAAAGTTCAAACCATCGAGCGGATATTCCAGCCCCCATTCCACACAGTTAGTTGTACCTGGGGTACAAGTACCATTGGTCGTGGCTTCATCATTTTTTTCTGGAATGACATTGGCACTTTCCCCACCACACCCACTCAGTGCCGTTAAAAGTGTGGTTAAAGCAAATGGAAATAATATTTTATTTTTCATCTTTTTGTACTCGAATAGTCCTTATCGAATGGCGACTAATTTTAGTTGTCCATGATTTGTCAGCATCTTGTCTTCAACATCTATTGCTGAGGCCAAAGGCGTCAATAATATATATTCACTTTGAGCAGGAATCTGGAGAACCCCTTCGATACGCTCATGTTGAATAATATTCGCCTGGCCTTCCTGATTTTTAAAACCGCCCGCTCCTTCAAGCACACAGCCGCGACTGTCTAAAAACACAACAAAAGGCCAATAATACGTTGGATTTTTCTGGCTAGAAGCATAAGAGTTGATCTGAATATTCTGGATATCGGATTGAAGCTTTACCACTTCAAAATCAAATTCGTCTGCTTTAAGAGGTGCGCGAGGCCACAGGTTAACTGCTTTTTTAAGGCTGATTTCTTTCGCTTTTTTAATTTTCTTATCATTAAAACACTGCTTGCCCAAGCTATCGATGGTCTCCGACTGTGAAATACGATAATAACTTTGAGCCAGTACTACAGGACCAGAATCTACTTCTGGCGTTTGAAACAAGGATTTTAATACGGATTGTCCCACCCCTTTTTCACGTTCAATTGTCTGGATCCGGGTAGTTCCAATATTTTTATCTACTACTCCTTCGGGCATGCTATAGAAACGTTTTTTGCCTTCCAAATTAAATTCTTTATTTTCCAGATACTCACTATCCACATATTCAATGCCTTCAACTTGGCTAAATCCCGGTTTTTGTATAGTAGCAACAGAAGATCCAGCTCCAATATCAGGATTTTGAATAGCTTGAGATTCAGGTTTTAATTGTGGTTTAGACTGAATCTTTTCTTGCACAGTATGCAGTTGTACTGGTTGTACTGGTTGTACTGGTTGTACTGGTTGTACTGGTTGTACTGGTTGTACTGGTTGTACTGGTTGTACAACCATATTATGGTCATGCTTAAGTTTAACTTGCCTATTTTCTACGACGGGCAATTTTTCTATGTTTTGTCTTACAGTTACAGGCTGAACTATTGCAGCTTCTACTTTTTTCAACAATCGAGATTTGTCTTCAGTTTTTTTCTCTGCATTATTACGGGGTACGACTAATGGTCGGCCATCTGGACCAATAATCGTAATAAATTCTTTAGCGCTTGTATAAAAAGACACGGATACCAGATTTAATGCCAGTACCGCTGTCAATCCAACGTTCCTTGTCTTGATCATTTTTCCCTTACCAACGCGTGCGATAGTTCAAACCTAAAATTGTAATTTTGGTATCTGTTTTTACGTTTAAACCTGCATATGGGTTTAATAACAGGTTATTTACCCCTGTCTGGTTGGCTAAACTACTGGTATTTGCTGGAATCTGATCTTTGCTACGCAAGAAACCAATTGATAGATCCAGATCAGTGTCTGCATCAAAACGGTAACCCACACCTAAACCAAATAACTGTGCACCATTGATCGGTACCATGGTATTACGCTTATTTTTTGGAATAGCACTGGTCCGTGGTTCATAACCTGCCCGAAGCTTCAAACGGTCTGTAGCGGAATACTCCATCCCGATACCAAAGTTCCACGGCGATTCAAATCCCATCGGTAAAGCCAAGGTTGAGTCAGTAACATTGGCAGACAAAATTTTGGCAATTTTTAGGGCTGAAATGGTACGATCAAATTCGAATTTAAATTCGTCCCAGACCTTGTAATCTGTCCAGCCAATATCAAAATTCACTTGCAAATCTGGCATCACTTTATATTTGATACCTGCCTGAAAATGCGCCGGATATTCAAAATCCTGCGACACCAGACCAGATTCACTCGATGGTATGTAATTAGGAAATCCAAGAATTGCAGCCAGAATCTGGCCGGTCGGTGAGGTCATTAAACCTTTAATCATTTCCTGAGGAGCTTTGGCATTATCAATATGATATTTACCTTTTAAGCGCATTTTTGCAGCACTTTGGTACACCATACCAAAACTAAAGTCTTCGCGCGGTTCCCACAATATTCCCAGGTTATAACTTGGACTTAAGTTCTGCTCAAGCTCCAGTTGCATTTGACCAAACTTGCCAAATGGGTTCATCCCCTCATCCGCATTACAGATCCCGAGCAAAAGAATATCTGTAATAATGTCGGAATTTTCTTTAAACGGCGTACACACGACTTCGTCGATCATACGCAACATCCCAATCAACTCATTCGGGAAACGCAAGTCCGTTTTCATCCCGATGGCTTGATAAGACATCCCGATAGAAGCACCAATCGACAGTTGGTCATTGACCTCATAACCGATGGATGGTGACAGATAGGTAATCCGCTCTAAAGCAACCTGCTGTCCCATAAAGTTTGCCGGGTTCCCATCTTCATGACCAAAACCTGCCATGAGAGGAGCATAAACAGCAGTCGCATAAGTGGCTTTCGATCCAGGGGGATTGTATGCGATCCCCATCGTGGGTGCAGTCAAAGGAAGACCTTCGCCTAAATCCACCATTTTTTTCAGAAAAGGAACATACAGGCTGACATATTCCACATCGCCTTTGACTGGGCCTTTAAAATCGGTACACAAATCAGATGAAACTTCAGGACCGTCATTACAGACAATAGGATCATCAGAATAGCCAAATACGTTATATCCGGCCGGTACTGAAAACTCACGCTGGATATCAAAATTAGCCACAATGATTTGCTGTTCGGTTTGCAGACCATCAATTTTAGTCAGTGCAGCCGGGTTAAAGTGGATGGCATTGACCCCTGGAGGATCTGCGGTGACGGCATTCCCCATGGATAGTGCACGTAAATCAACTGAAAGGTTGGTTCCCAATTGTGCAAAGGTATAACTTGAACAGCCCGCAAGAATAATTCCTGTTAATAACGGGCTAAGTCGAATGTTTTTCATACGACACCCCTATTAACTAATTTTTTTACCAAAACCTAAAATATCAAGTGGGAATGACAGTCCCAACGAAACATCCGGTGCATCTTCGGTCAGCCCTAGGCCAACGGTACCATTAACAATTGTTTCTGGAGAAACTCGCACCCCTAAGGAAATTGCAAAGGTAGAACTGGTCTGATCTGCAGCAGAATAACTTTCACCAGTGTTATAGTTAAATTCCGCACCAGTATTAAAGCTTTGCTGATAGGACATGGTCATCGAAACATCATAGTTAAATGAATATGCGAAACCAAAGGCAAAGCCTCCACTAACACCAGGTTCAAACTCCTCAATAATCCGGCTACCTCGACGCTGATTCAGGCCCGATTCTTTAAAACCATAGTTCGCAGAAACCGATGCAAACAATACAACTGGGTCAATGTATTTACGTGTACTAGCACCCACTCCAGCAGAGTAATAGCCCTTTCCTGCTGCCAGATCTGTCGCGGCATTAATTTCATAAGGGCTATCACCGGTTTTAGTTGATAAATTACCAAATAAAATCAGAGGCAGACGACCTGCTTTTAGTGGGAAGGGCTCCCAGCGAGCACCCAGACTAATATCACCCAAGCCTGCCGTAGACGTATCTTTTAACAAGTCAGTTTTAGCCACTAAAGGTAGGGATGCGGTCAAGGTCAGGTTATCTTTCACGCCATATTGGAAAGTGAAAGTATTAGTCATACTATGTGTTGCATTTTCTTGAACACGTAGTTGATACAATTGGCCCTGTGCCATTTCTATATCAAGTTGAGTGTCTCGATAATAGGTATAATCAATATCGTAATATGATGAAATTTCACCTTGTTTTATCAGAGAGTATTGGCGTTCATTTGACGTAAATACTTCTTCCAGGTTAGCTGCCTGAGTAGCATCTCCTTCTTGTTGCTGTAAAGCTTGAGATGCATCTACTACCTGGCCAGCCTGAGTCTCTACAGGTGCTGCTGTTTCCACGGCAGCCTCTTCAACTGCTTCATATCCACCTAGTTCCGATTCTTCTGCAGTCTGCGTTTTGACCTGCCCGGTTTGAGCCGGTACAGATGCAGCAGTTTCAACAACAACTTCTTCATCAACCGTTTCGTATTCACCTAGTGCTGGTTCTTCTGCAGCAAATGCAACGCCCATTACCATTTGAATGCTCAGTGCCAAGAACGTCTTGTTCATCCATTTACTGTTCATATCCATTTCACCATTTTAATTTTTATTACTGTTTTTCGTTTTATTTATTCTTGTAATACAGTCTCAGGAAGTTATGTTGATATTCCCCAAATTGTTCTGACTCTGTATTACGATTACGGTCCATACGGATCGTAGAAGCTTTATCAGCAATTTTTTCCATATAAAATTGTGGGTACTGCATGTCAACCAAGGCATAGCGATTGATCGTAGCATCTTCTACATGGCGCATATCTGATTCTTTTAATGCTAGAAAATTTTTGCGATATTGTTCAGGTACATTAATCAGGAACAAAGTATTATTTTCCCAAATATCCTGAAAACGCCGTTCCTCAAAACTGATATTACCAAGTGCCGGATCTGCAACATAAACCCGGCCATTTTTATAACCTTTATAAACTACAAAATGCTTAAATCCCGCATAAGAAATCGGAACAATGGCAGGCTGATCTTGATTGACTAAATCTTTGAACTCTCCTCGATATCCTCCACTTTCCAATCCTAAGGCTGAA
Source organism: Acinetobacter lwoffii (assembly GCF_022809915.1). Lineage (GTDB taxonomy): Bacteria > Pseudomonadota > Gammaproteobacteria > Pseudomonadales > Moraxellaceae > Acinetobacter > Acinetobacter lwoffii_M. Next base: position 13,647 of record NZ_JALGQY010000040.1, read on the forward strand.
ACGAAGCGCTTCATATCAAGCAGAGAAAAACTACGGCGTTCAACAATTTTATCCGTTTCACCGAATTTCATTAGCCCACTCATGACTTGCTGCTCATCCAGCTGCGTACCGACATAACCATTGAGGAGGGTCGTCAGTGCTGCTGAACCACAACTATAATCATAAGCTTGACGTACAATGCCCTGAAATTGATCCAGAAGTGCCGGTTTTACTTCCACAGCTTCACGGTGCATACGTACAAAAGAGTCATTTCTTGAATCAAGAACTTCAGTATAGTGAACAGCACCATTCGGCTGTTTTTTGATATCCAGAGCTTCTTTGGCAGCGTAATACATCAATGCCGAGCCCAACGCGATCTCTAACATAATTATTAACTTTTCTTATAATGGGCATGATGTGCCTATTTTTCTTTTTATAGAGCATTCACTCTACTTCCCTGTAACCAGAAAGATACCTGTTTTTTCAAAAAAATACAGTATTTTTTTTATTTTTTAGATAAGTGATATAGTCATAAAAAAGCGCGTGTAAACACGCGCTTTTTTTAAAATAAAGATTAGTGACCTGAAATAGTAATAATTGCGCCTTTTGTATAACTACCCTGAGCTTGAGAGTAGAATGTTTGTAAGCCTTGAACTTCCATATCACCAATTGATGATCTTGCTTCACGGTTACCTAAATGAATACCTTTAATGTATTGGTCTTTCGCCCCAGTATCATTACTTACAATACGAACATGCGCTGCCTTACCTAACTGAGCTGTAGTACCTACATAAGCATCGTTATATACAGAAATATTCTGACTAATGGTTAAATTATTAGAATCCGCATCTGCAATTTTGATACTTTCAACAAAAATCTCACCGGCTTCACGTGTAGTCACTGGAGTCGTACCTACAAGCCCCACTGCTTTATTTTTAGACGAGTTATCTAAAATACCTAGGTTTTTAATTTCTAGACCACCTACCATTACACTATTCATCTTGATCATAGCGCCTTGTGGAGCAGCACCCAGTTGAATATTGGCATTTATCACACCAGTTTTAACGTCAAAACCACTAATGATGTCGTTTACAACACCGGCACCACCTCGACGAATCGAATCCGGATCATCTGTACCAGATGCAGTTACACCAATTCGGCCAACTTTGATATCTAGACCCGATACTTGTGCAGCAACATTAATGAAAGGATTACCAGCACCAGCATCCGAATCAATTACCAAGTCAGCAAGGTTACGGGATGCAAGTAAATAGGCACCATTATTGTCATAATTGGCACCGATTACTACACCATGCGTTGCAGTAGTAGGATCAGCAAGAGCAGCAGCATCAGGTGCTGTATCAGTCTTACCACGGATTACGATCGCACCTGCTGTAGAAGTACCTCCGAAACCTGCCTCATTTGCAACACCTTTTGGCGCTAAACCGTCGTTATCATGGATAAATAATTTTTCAATAGCAATTTTCGAGATGCCGATACCAATTGTCAAACCGTCTTGACCCGTTGTTTCGCTTAGAGATGCATCATCCATTGCTTGCATCGCCATCGCATTGGCACTAAATGCAACTGAAGTCGCTAAAACTAATTTTGTAAATTTTTTCATTGTTTACTCTCCCAAGAGTACTATTTTTTTTGGTTGTGAATTACTCAGTGTTTAGGCTGTATTTTTTATTTTCTGACAGCTTAAGCATCTTTCCTTGAGTAATTTGCTAGCCCACTTAAATTAGCGTCGAGTCAGTTTTTGATCAACTGTTGTTGGTCGCAATCTGTCGCTTACCGATAAACGGTATTTCATGATTTAAAAATATTTTCCTGACTTCTTGATATAAAATAGTGAGTCATATTGAACTCTCCATAACTGAATGACCGAAGCTCTCTATCATCGCCCTTTAAAATTTGAATCTCGTCTGGTTGCAGATCTATTATCCGCATTGAAGACATTGGATCATCTGGTGTATTTAAATAATAATGGTCAGCCTTTTATTGCCTGCTGCGCTCAAGAATATTTTATTGCCCAGACATCACAAATTCAGTCTTTTAAAAGAACAGGGATTGAACACTATCAGCCCAGACCATCTGAGTTTAATTTAGCAATCGATGCATTAAAAACTCCTCAAGAGAATGGCTTTCGTGGAGGTTATGTCGGTTTTATCGGCTACGATTATGCGGCTCAACAATATATTCAGTATTCAGATCGCCCTCAACCTGGTTTATTTATTGGTCAATTTCCTTCCTACATTAAACCAACCCCTGATGGCTGGATGTTCTATAGTGATGATCCACAAGCAGAACAGCTTTACAATCATATTCAGAACTTACTTAATCAAGATAAAATTCACTCGACATTTCATTTAAAAAATCCTTGTACCTCACGCTGGACTAAATCTGTCTATACTCAGGCTTTTCAGAAAATTCAGGACTATATTGTTGCAGGTGACTGCTATCAGATTAATCTAACCCAAGAGTTTAAAGGTCGTGCCCAAGGCTCCCTCTTAGCGACTGCCCAAGCATTCTGGACATTAACCGAAGCGCCCTACGCGGGTTATTTACGTATTGGTGATTTTGAATTACTCAGCTGCTCACCCGAGTTATTTATTGACTTCGAAAAAAATCGGAAAATTATCACCAAACCAATTAAAGGCACCATGCCACGCTATACAGATCCAATGCTAGATGAACAATCTAAACAAACCTTAAAAGCATCGGAAAAAGATCAAGCAGAAAATGTCATGATTGTGGATTTATTACGTAATGATTTAAGTGTTTATGCAGAAACAGGCTCGGTTAAAACCCCCAAATTATTTAATATCGAAAGTTTTAATCAAGTGCATCATATGGTGAGCGAAGTAGAAGCGACCTTAAAAGCAGGTGTGAATCCTTTCGAGGTATTAATGTCAGCCCTACCAGGTGGCTCAATTACGGGCGCACCTAAAATCCGGGCCATGCAGATTATTGCTGAATTGGAAGGTGCAGCACGTGGTGCTTATTGCGGTTCAATGGGTTATTTTAATTTTGATGGTACCGGTTCCTGGAACATTCTGATTCGTTCTATTCAGAAATATCAAGAAGATGTTTCTTTATGGGCCGGTGGTGGCATTACCATTTCTTCGGATTGTAATGCGGAATATCAGGAATGTTTTGATAAAGTTTCAGCGATGCTGGATCTGTTAAATACCTGGTATCAGCCTGAATAAATAAAAAAGCGAATCATTTGATTCGCTTTTTTCTACAAATCCACCCTAACCTTCCTTTACTCAAAGAGGGAACTCCTCCCTTTTCAAAGAGAAGCTAGGAGGGATTTTAATCACACCAAAATCTCATTTTTTAGCGTATCGACTAAACGCTGATTTTGCTCATCTGTACCAATGGTAATTCTTAAGAACTGGTTAATACGTGGCTTGTTAAAATAACGCACGATAATGCCACGTTCACGCAACTCACTTGCAAGTTCGCCCGCATCCTTAGATGGCAATGAGGCAAAAATAAAGTTGGCACTCGATGGTAAAACTTTAAAACCAAGCTCATTTAATTGGGACACCAACTTTTCACGACTCTTAATCACTTTTGCATTTTGTGCTTCAAAGTAGGCTTGATCTTCAAATGAAGCGACCGCTGCAGCAATCGCAAAACGGTCCATCGGATAGGAGTTAAAGCTATTTTTGACTGCTTCAAGTGCTGCAATCAAATGTGGCTGGGCAATCGCGAAACCAACACGTAACCCTGCAAGAGAACGTGACTTCGAAGTAGTTTGACATACGACTAAATTTTCATATTTTTCAACCAGCTTGACTGCTGATTCGGCACCAAAATCCACATAGGCTTCATCAATCACCACCACTGAATCCGGATTGGCTTGCAGAATTTCCTCAATGGCTACCAAGCCTAGATCAATACTAGTCGGTGCATTAGGGTTAGTGATAATAATGCCACCATTAGCTTGTTTATAGTCATTTACAACAATTTCAAAGTCATCATTTAGTGGCAAGATTTTGGTTTTGACGCCGAAAAACTGACTATAAACCGGATAGAAACTATAGGTAATATCTGGATAAAGTACAGGCCGTTCTTGAACAAAAAATGCTTTAAAGATATGTGCCAAAACCTCATCTGAGCCATTGCCGACAAAGACGGTTTCAACAGGTACATTTTGCTGTTTAGCGATCGCCTGTTTCAGTTCAGACGCATCCGGATCTGGATATAAACGCAAAACGTCTGCTGAATTTGCCAATACCTGTTGTACTGCCGCAACCACTTTGGGTGATGGCGGATACGGATTTTCATTGGTATTAAGTTTTAAAATATTCTGGATTTTTGGTTGTTCGCCTGGGATATACGGTTCTAATTCACGTACTTCAGGACTCCAAAAACGCATTTGTTCTGTTGTGATATTCATTTTGTATTCTCTTTAAACCCTCTCCTAACCTCTCCCTGAGCCATATATGGCGCAAGAGAGGAATTTTCATTACTAAAGACACAAGATTTTTGTGGTTTAAATTCTCCTCTCCTTTTAGGAGAGGGTCAGGGAGAGGTGGTAATGCTATTTATGATTGATAACGATAACGTGCTGAACGCGCATGCGCATCCAGGTTTTCTTGTTGCGCCAAGATATCCGCGGTTTTTGCTAAAGTTTTTACACCTTCTTGTGAGCACATGATCAGGCTTGAGCGCTTCTGAAAATCATAAACGCCTAAGGGTGATGAAAAACGTGCAGTACCTGAAGTTGGCAAGACGTGGTTTGGCCCGGCACAGTAATCACCAATGGCTTCAGGCGTATAACGCCCCATAAAGATCGCACCTGCATGACGAATGCTGTCAGACATTGCTTCTGCATCATCTAAACACAACATCAGATGCTCAGGCGCTACCTGATTAATCAAATCTGACGCTTCTTGACGGTCTTTTACCAAGACTAAAGCACCACGATTGGCAATCGAGGTACGGGCAATTTCTGCTTTCGGCAATGTTGCTAGGTGCATTTCAATCGCCTGTTCAACCGCATTCAGCAACTGTTCATCTGGTGTGATGAAAATGGCTTGTGCCACAGTGTCATGCTCAGCTTGCGAAAGTAAATCCATGGCCAGCCATTCAGCATTATTTTGGCCTTCGGCATATACCAAAATTTCAGAAGGCCCTGCAATCATGTCGATGCCGACCTGACCAAACACTGCACGTTTTGCTGCAGCAACAAAACGGTTGCCCGGGCCAGTAATTTTATCTACTGCTGGGACAGTTTCTGTACCATAAGCCAATGCCGCAACTGCTTGCGCGCCACCAATCGTAAAGACACGCGTGACACCTGCCAGATATGCAGCCGCCAGTACCAATGGATTTAACTCACCATTCGGCGCAGGCACCACCATAATAATTTCCGGCACACCTGCGACATGTGCAGGCACCGCATTCATCAATACTGAAGATGGATAAGACGCCAGACCACCCGGTACATAAATCCCGACACGATCCAATGGGGTCACTTTCTGACCGAGCGTATTCCCCAAAGCATCGACATAGGTCCAGCCGTCCTGTTTTTGTGCCTGGTGGAATTCCCGAATACGATTCGCTGCAAGTTCAAGCGCTTCCCGGACTTCCGTGCTTAGACCATCAAATGCTGCTTTCAATTGTTCCTGGGTCAGCTCAAGCTCTGAAAATTGATGCGCCGGATGTCGATCGAACTGTTGAGTGAGTTTAAGAACTTGAGCATCACCATGCTGACGAACATCAGCAATAATTTGGTCTACAGTTTTTAAAAGTTCAGGATCATTAACAGTTTCAAAAGCCAACAAGTCAGCAAATGCTTGCTTGAAGTTTTGATCTTGGGTCGATAAACGTCGCATCAATTTACCCATCAGGTTTGAATTCGAAGGCTTTAGTTTACCTGTTTTCCAGACTTTTGTCGGCAGCTATAGTGCTCTAGCCCTATGAGTTTTATTGGAAATAACTTTTGGTCAAATTGATGAAAGAATTTACATCGTATTTATGTTCAATCGAATAAAAAAACCGCCCTGAAAGGACGGCTTTTTTAAACAACAAGCTTAAGCATGTTTGGCCTTTTCACGTGCTTCAACCGCTTGTTCCAGTTGAGCCAAAATCGGATTTAATAATGCTTGCTTACGCTTGAAGCTGGCTTTATTCACGATTAAACGCGAAGACACTTTGCAAATTTCTTCAAGTGGCTCTAAACCATTGGCACGCAAGGTATTGCCTGTATCTACGACATCGACGATGTAATCGCCCAGACCAACTAATGGTGCAAGTTCCATGGAGCCATACAGCTTGATCACATCCACTTGCTCACCCAAGCTGGCATAGTATTGACGGGTCAAATTCACGTACTTGGTCGCAATTTTTAAACGACCTTTAGGACGTTGCATCCCCACCTTACCGGCGGTCATCAATTTACATACCGCAATTTTCAGGTCCAATGGTTCATAGACGTTTTGCGCGCCATGTTCCATCAATACATCTTTACCGGCCACACCAATATCGGCTGCACCATTTTCAACATAAGTCGGTACATCTGAAGCACGTAAAATTAGAATACGAACCTGTTTATGCGTGGTCGGGAAAATCAATTTACGAGATTTATCAGGATCTTCTAAAAGATTAATCCCTGCTGTTTCTAGCAAAGGTAAAGTCTCTTTTAAGATACGCCCCTTACTTAATGCCAAAGTTAAACCATGATCAAAATTGCCCATTACGTCAAAGTTTGGATCATCGTTTCTCATATCGCTCATTAATTTACTCGCTTAATTTGGGCACCTAAACTTTGTAACTTTGCTTCTACATCTTCATAACCGCGGTCAATATGATAAATGCGGTCAATCAGCGTTTCACCTTCAGCGGCAAGTGCTGCCAGCACCAAAGAGAACGAAGCACGTAAATCTGTTGCCATTACGGGTGCGGCAGAAAGTTTTTCTACACCCGTTACCACAGCATCATTACCTTCTACCTGAATATTGGCACCCATACGTGCCAATTCAGGAACATGCATGAAACGGTTTTCAAAAATCGTTTCAGAAATTGTCGCAAAGCCTTGAGCAATGGCATTCACAGCCATAATCTGGGCTTGCATATCGGTTGGAAATTCTGGATGTGGTAAGGTTTGGAAGCTGACAGCTTTCGGACGTTTACCCAGCATATCCAGTTCAATCCAGTCGTCACCACGGGTCACTTCTGCGCCCATTTCTTCAAACTTGTCCAGCACCGCTTCCATCAGGGACGGATCAGTATGCGTGGTTTTGATACGACCGCCAGTGATCGCTGCTGCTGCCAGATATGAACCGGTTTCAATCCGGTCAGCAACAACCGCATATTCACAGCCATGCAGACGTTCGACACCGGTCACAATTAAAGTATCGGTATCTAGACCTTCAATCTTGGCACCCATCTTGATCAGCATTTGCGCAAGATCAGTGATCTCAGGTTCACGTGCTGCATTGCGAATCGTGGTCACACCATCGGCCAACACGGCAGCCATCAGAATATTTTCTGTCCCACCCACAGTCACCATATCAAAGACAACTTCGCCACCTTTCAGGCGACCATCGACTTTGGCATGTACATAACCGGCTTCGACTTCAATCTCGGCGCCTAAAGCTTCTAAAGCTTTCAAATGCTGATCGACAGGACGGGAACCAATCGCACAACCGCCTGGTAAAGACACTTTTGCACTGCCATAGCGCGCCAATAATGGACCAAGCACCAAAATAGAAGCACGCATAGTTTTTACGAGCTCATACGGTGCGAACTGGTTATCTAATGTAGAAATATCAGCAACAACCGTATCGCCTTCATAAGTCATGGTGATCCCAAGACCAGCAATCAGCTTCACCAACGTATTGACATCTTTTAGATTAGGAACATTTCTGAGCGTAATCGGGGTATCAGCAAGAATCATTGCTGCCAATAATGGAAGTGCTGCATTCTTTGCACCAGAAATGCGCACTTCACCTTCGAGCTTGATACCGCCCTGAATTAAAAATTTATCCATTAAATGATTAAGCTCCAAATAAGCTTGCTTTGCGCCATTCTTCTTTTGTCATCGCGCGAATCGTTACTGCGTGAACTGCACCACTGGCAATATGGGCATTGAGAGGAGCATAAACAGCTTGTTGGCGTGCAACTGGACGCTTACCTTCAAATTGATCATCCACAATACGGAGATCAAATTTTCCGCCCTGACCACTCACAGCAACATCCGCCTCTGGAAAAGCGGCTTCTAAAATTTCAGCGAGCTGTTCATTATTCATCACAAGACCTCTTATAGGACTAAGGGTGTAAAACGAGCCATTTTACTATAAATAGCAAAAATAATTCATGGATCCATACATTATATATATAAAAAAAAGAGGCTTTTAAAACCTCTTTTTCATCATTTGTCCTTTATAGAGCTAAAGGATGCTGCTGTAAATGCATTTCCCGGTATCGATCAATCTGCCGTTTCAATTTTTCGGTCAATATTTTAATTGAGGTATACATATCATCTGCGGTGGCGTGAGCAAAAAATTCAATGCCCGGTAATCGGATAATAGCCTCTGCGATATGATTACTACTGCCCTTTCTAGAGCGTTTATCAATTTGATGATCTTTCGAGAGTTTCACTTGCATACTATTCACCTGATCTAGGTGCTTCGTCATCTGTGAAAACTTGGTTTTTATACTTTCTTCAATAGCTGGCGTAATCGATAAATGATGTCCACGAATTGTTATTTGCATAGTTCTATCCCTCACCTTCGTTAGGATTAGAAGAGTCTCAATATAAAATAATTTAAATACAGCAACTTATAAATAAAATATCCGTATTTTAAGTCCTGAATCAAATCAATCTTACTGATCCTCAAAAGAAAAAAGATTCATTATGTTGTCATAATGAATCTCTAGAATAGCCAGATTTCAAATTTTAGATCAAGACTTTTCGCTCAGAAGATGAAGGAATATGTAACGATTCACGATATTTCGCCACCGTACGTCGTGCCACATCAATGCCTTCATCTTTTAACATATTGGCAATTGCATTATCAGACAGAGGCTTACGGGCATTTTCTTCGGAAATCAGTTTTTTGATTTTGGCACGAATAGCAGTAGAAGATGCTTCACCACCTGAAGTAGTCCCGACATGACTCGAGAAGAAATATTTCAACTCGAACAATCCACGTGGGGTCAGCATATATTTATTGGTGGTTACACGAGAAACTGTAGATTCATGCAATTCGACTTCTTCGGCAATATCTCTTAAAACCAGAGGTTTCATGCCTTCCGCCCCAATTTCCAAGAACATCTTTTGATGTTCTACAATACAGGTCGCGACTTTCAATAATGTTTTATGCCGTTCATCGATACTTTTGATAAAGTTCTTCGCTTCCAGCATCTGATTACGCAGGTACTGATTATCATCGCTATGATCTGCACGACGAATCATTTTGGCATAAAAAGAATTGACGCGTAACTTTGGCAGTACATCCGAGTTTAAATTGACTTGCCAGCAGTTATTCTTTTTCATCACCACAACATCTGGCACCTGATAATCCGATTCCTTGTTTTCAAATTCCAGACCTGGATGCGGTTTTAAGGTTTTTAGCAAATCTACAGCACAGCGCAACTGTTCTGGATTTAAGCCAGTCTGTTTGATCAGCTTAGGAAGCTCATTGGTAATCAACAATTCATAATGTTGCAGAAGTTTGATCGCATCATTTCGGCAAGGGGTTGACGCAGGTAAATTATCAAGTTGAACCAATAGGCATTCTGCCAAGCTTCTAGAACCTACACCCACCGGATCCAAACGTTGAATATGCTTTAATACAACGGCAACCTCATCATCTTCAATTTCTTCTTCGGCCCCTATAGAAGAGAGTAAATGGTGTACTGATGCAGTAATTTCACTTAACTCTGCATCTAAAAAACCTTTGTCGTCCAGAGAGTCGACGATACAATAAGCGATTAATTTATCAACCTGTGAAAAATTCAGCAGATTAATTTGTTCTAGCATATATTCTTGCAGGCTCTGATGCCCTTGACGATTATCTTCACGCTCTTCGAACTCGGCTGCCCCCAGACTTGTAGGTTGATGGGTATAGACATCATCCCAATCGGTATCTACAGGTAAATCATCAGGCAGATGATCGGCATTAAGTTCATTGGTTAGATCGTGATTTTCATTATTTGATTCAATTGTAGATAAGCTTTCAAGGGTAATTTGCTCTTCAACTTTTTCTAATAGAGGATTACTATCAAGTTGCAACTGAACTTCTTGCTCCAATTCCAGACTTGAAAGTTGTAATAGCCGAATTGCTTGCTGTAATTGTGGAGTTAATGACAGCGAGTTCGCAATTTTTATGCCCACTGATAATCTCATTGTTACCCCCTTAATAGAAAATCCCGTTTTATAAGCAATTTTTATGCCGTTTTATTTTTTATAACACAGATTTACCAAAAAACATACAAATTGGATTTTAAATTTCTAGTCTTTCACAACTAATAATTGTTTAAATACTTAAATTTTCGAATAAAAAAATCCCCCTCTGCTAATGCGGAGGGGGATTTTGGAATAATGAGCTGGCGATGACTTACTCTCACATGGGTAATCCCACACTACCATCAGCGCTAAGAGGTTTCACTTCTGAGTTCGGGAAGGGATCAGGTGGTTCACTCTTGCTATGGTC
>NZ_JALGQY010000070.1:0-2522 GCF_022809915.1 Acinetobacter lwoffii
GTCCATGGTGATAAAAACCATCATAAACCAGACATTTTTATTGGTGAGAATATAGACACTTTAAATGGGTTCTAACAACGAAATTTCGTATAACCGCCATTATGTTAAATGGAATCAATATTAGAGGAATTTTCTTTTATACTAAATGAAAATTTATGATATTTAACTCAACTTATGAATCCAACAATATGAACCGTACCGGGTTTGTCGGAGAGTCAATATTCTGAGAGACTATCCCGATGACAAAATTAAAATATACCCCTGAAATCAGAGAAAGAGCGGTTCAATTACTAATTGAATCTGAAAAAGATTATCCATCGAATTGGGCAGCAGTTTCCGCAATTGCTCCTAAAATTGGCTGTACTCCTGAAACACTACGTATTTGGTATCAAAAATATTTAGATAAACAAAATCCAGTTAAAGTACAGCAGCTTTCAGACCAAGAACGTATCAAACAACTCGAACGCGAAAATAAAGAACTGCAACGCGCCAATGAAATTCTACGTAAAGCAGCCGCTTTTTTCGCCCAGGCGGAGCTCGACCGCCCACACAAATAATGGTGGATTTCATCCATAACAATAAAGACTTATATGGTGTTGATGCGATTTGTAGGATTTTACCGATCGCAGCTTCAACCTATTACCGGACTCTAGATCTCTGCGAAAATCCAGAACATCGAGCAAAGCGAGATTTACATGACTTGCATCATGCTGAGGAGATTAAACGAATTTGGAAGGAAAGTTCAGGTCGATATGGTGTACGTAAAGTCTGGCAAAAATTAAAACGTGAAGGCTATATTATTGCACGCTGTACTGTTGCTCGATTAATGAAAAAGCTAGGTATACAAGGTGTTTGGCGAGGTAAGAACAAACAAACCACCCGTAGCCGAGATGATCAAAAACGAGCGAATGATTTAGTGAAACGTAATTTTAGTGCTGATCATCCAGATCAGCTGTGGGTCAGTGACTTTACGTATATTCAAACCAAGTCAGGTTGGGTCTATACCGCATTTATTATTGATGTGTTTTCACGAGCAATTGTTGGATGGAAAGTATCAACACGTATGAATACAGATATGGTGCTTGATGCATTAGAACAAGCTTTGCATGATCGAGGTATGCCAAAGAATGTAATTCATCATTCCGATAGAGGTGTGCAATATCTTTCCATTCGCTATACCAATCGTCTAGAAGCAGCAAATTTACGAGCGTCAGTCGGTACAACTGGTGATTCATACGATAATGCTTTGGCTGAAACAGTGAATGGCTTATACAAAACAGAGGTGATTGAATATTTAAAAGCAGATTGGCAAGGTTTAGCGGATGTACAACTTGCGACACTCAACTGGGTAGATTGGTTCAATAAAGAGCGTGTACACAGTGCATTGGGTTACAAGTCGCCTTTTGAGTTTGAAGCAATGTACTATGATAAGATTAACCCGTTAGGTCAGGTGGCCTAACTTAAATAAAAAAGTCTCCGACAAACCCGGTACGGTTCAATAGATACAATTTTAAGAAAAATAGATAGCTTAAAGCTTACTCAAGATTTTTTCTTTGTGATGAATAAAACTATTCACTTAAGATATGCCACTGTTTATGAAATACATGAAAAAGGATTCATAAACTTAGGCAATACTGAAGATATATTTCAAAAAATACATGATCTTATGGATAGTGATGAATTAGATAATGGAATTTACAGTTATTATTCTATTGATAAAAAAGTAATACATCATACTGATTACAATCCTGAATTATTTTGGGATGATGCGATGGAGTTAATTCTATATCAAACTTATGAGGTAACACCATTTGATACAGAACGACAAGCTCAATTAGAAGAGAGTCTTTCACAAGAAAAAATCAAGAAAACGCTTGTATATGCTTGCCATGTTAATTTAATAGATCAGATAGATTTTTTATTATCAAAAAAAATAAGTAAAGGTGAGTTAAATAGAGGTCTTAAAGGTGTAGGAACTCCTTTAGGATTGAGCATTGAAAAAAATAATACTGATTTAGCTAAGAAGTTATTAGAACTTGGTGCAGACCCAAAGAAAAAATCATTTGCCTATACACCACTTGAATTGGCATTTAGATATTCAGATGAAATGGTCTTTTATTTTTTTGAGCATTTTAAAGAATATTTTATTAAGACAGTGACACAAAAGGGCTTAGCTATTGCTGGACTCAATCAGAATACTGAAATTTATAAATTACTGATAGATTTAGGTTGTGATCCTCTCGGTAAAGATCCAGTTTTCCAAATGCCACATGTTTTCGTAGATTATAATAATTTATACGGATTACAGTTCTTAGCTGAATATGGAATAGATATGAAACATAAAAACAAATACAAGGAAACAGCATTTGAAAGAGCACGGAAGCAAGCAAAAACTGAATTAATGAACTACCTAGAAACATTTAATTAGGTTTTCTAAAATACATAAGACCTCTTTCATAAATCATTTTTTGCTCAGTTCCAAGTTGTAGATTCCAGCGATTAAATTGAATCTCAAACCAAGC
>NZ_JALGQY010000041.1:0-21048 GCF_022809915.1 Acinetobacter lwoffii
TTGAATAATCTAAGTAACTTACCGCTGCTTGACCAACGATTAAAACGTTTGAAAATAGAGTTTGAATGACCAAAACAACAAGGAATATCTCGCCACGGACAGCCTGTTCTAATTCTATAGAGAATAGCTTCAATAAAATTGCGTAAATTTGAGTTGTGGTGAATGGATAAATTACGCAGAATAACTTTCAACTTTTGCCAGTGTTGATCTGTCAGCATGGTACGAGGCATAGCGAATAGTAAAATTGGGTTTGGCGATTTGATTTTACTACTTCGCTATTTTTTTAAGCTAAAAGTGTCAACACACCCTAGTTAATCAAAAAATAAGTAAATTAAATTCCTATTTACAGCGTCATCATTAATCAGGCCCCCTGCTCTGCTTCCTCAATATCATCCAGCAGAACGTAAATATCCTTGCAAATCCTGTTCCAGTTTTTGCTGGAAATGAATCGGCTCAATAATTTTCACATAAGGTAACCAGTAACGCACCAAAGGCAACAACTGCATTTCGTGATGAATCTGGCAACTAATCACTAACTCTCCAGTCCCAGTTTCCTGCTCGATCTGCTGTTCTGGAAATAAACGGCGCTCTTTAAAAAAGACCGCGACTTCAGGTTGTACCTTGATTAAGACTTGCTGCTTTTGCTGCCCAAACCAGATGCTGTCTTCATCTACCAGCATTTTCAGTATTTCAGGATCATGCGCAAAGCTCTCCACCTCAGAAACCAGCTTGAGTTGTTGCACCTGACTTAAGCGATAGGTGCGCAACTTGTCCTGATCTACACCCACCAGATACCAGATACCATGATGGTGAATCAAGCGATAAGGCTTAATGATTCGCAATTGATCTGAATATTGCAACTCAACCTGCTGACGTTTATAGATTGCGCTTGCAAGCAACTTGAAATGCTCGGCAAACTGTTTGGCATCTTCAAAATAATAGCCTTTTGCCGAAAATACCTGATTTGCCCGCTCATCCAGCAATTCACGCATAAAAGACATATCCAGCGCCGGATACAGCTCACTGATCCCCGAAAGCTGGGCAAAGGTCTGGATATCCTGCAATTTAAAGCGCCCTAAATAAGAGGGTTCCAGATAATATCGTTTCTGTTCATCTTGAAGTAAGGGTAAGTAAGAGCCTAGACGATCAAAATCACGCTCAATGGTACGGGTGCTGACTTGAAATTCTGCAGCTAGCTCTGCAGCCCGAAGTTGATATCCGACGTTTAATTTGGTCAAAATTCTGGCTAAACGCTCTGCAACACGCTCATGTGTTGAAGCTGGGCGCTTCATAAATCCCCACTTAATACATTCTCATGTACTTATTTATCGCTAGATGTTGAATGATTATACTGAATGCCGATCAGTGAATAATATTAGGACAAAGTCTAAGATATTTTTTGAGATCAGATCTTGACCCTTTATTCACCCTAAAAATACAAGATCTTATTTGGATTTTCTGGATGCTTTCTTGCTTGAATGACGATTTTGTATTGTTAATCTTTCTATATAACGCTCCAGATGCAGCATCGCCCGATACATTTTATGCAACTCTGCCCAGCTGATGGTTCCGCGAATAATCATTTTATGAATACGTCGTAATGCTCTTAAACTATGTTTTGAACTATATGCTGTTGAAATAATTTTCATCTTATTTTCCCTCTCACATTCATTTGAATGTTTAACCATTTGGTCGGAATTATCTATACATGCAATTTACGTGTCATAATTGACAGGTTGTGTCGAACAGTTAACATTTTTTAATTTTTATTCAAGATTTTATATATTTATTTGTAATAATATTTTACTTAAAATTAAAAAAAGCCAGTAAAATTACTGGCTTTTTTTGAATCACTTATCTCGTATTAAATAATTTCAACTACAACTTTACCCACATGCTCTCCAGTATCCATTGTGGCATGGGCATCCTGAATCTGATCGAACTTAAACGTTTTATAGATCATCGGGAGACATTCGCCTTTTGCCCACAATGGTGCAATCTGCTCTTTCAGGCCTTGTGCAATTTCCGCTTTTTCAGCCGTGCTGCGTGCACGCATAGTCGAACCGGTAATGGTCAGACGTTTCATCATGATTTGACCCAGTTTGACTTCTTTGGCCTTGGCACCACCCAAGAAAGCGATATAGACCAGACGTCCATCACGGCGCAACAAATTCAAATTACGCTCTAAATATGGTGCACCGACCATATCTAAAATGACATCGACACCACCATTGTCAGTGGCTTCATTAATAACTTGCTCAAAGTCCTGAGTTTTATAATTAATAGCCGTGGTTAAATCAGAAATAGCCGCAACTTTTTCATCTGAACCGACAGTTGCAAAAGTTTTGATTCCGAGTGATTTACACAACATTAAAGCAGTCGTACCAATCCCGCTCGTTCCACCATGTACCAGTACAGTTTCCCCTGCTTTGGCCTTACCCATCTGGAACACGTTCGCCCATACAGTAAAGAAAGTTTCAGGAATGGCCGCTGCCTGTACAAAACTTACGCCTTCAGAAATATTCAAGGTCTGGCTTTCAGGTATGACGCAATATTCAGCATAACCGCCACCATTGGTCAAACCACAGACTTGATCACCAACTTTAAACTGACTTACATCACTACCAATCGCAACCACCTCACCTGCCACTTCCAGGCCAGGAACTGGCGTTACCCCTTTCGGCATCGGATATAAGCCTTGACGCTGCAGGATATCTGGACGGTTAATACCAAAGGCATGAACTCTCACCAGAACTTCATCTGCTTTAGGTTCAGGTACAGTCACCGTTTCATAAGCGAGTTTATCGACACCACCTGGTTCTGTAATAATGACTTGCTGCATGGTTTGTTGCGACATGATTTCTTTCCCTAATCTATGCATTTCATATATCTTGGACTTATTTGAACATAGTTAGCATGAGGAATGAAGCTACATCGGACTTATGTATAATCGGGGGACTATTCAGGAAATTGATAATAGGCCAACCATGACCCAAGTGATCGAATATAACGAAAACAATTACAGTGATTTTGAGTGGTTTGAAGGTTTTGCCGTGATTCGCTTTTATGCAGACTGGTGCAAGCCCTGTGTTCAGAATTTTCCGGTCTTTGCCGAACTGGCGACATACTATGCTGAGGTAAATCCTGAAGTTAAATTTGGCAAGATCAATGTGGATCAGTCTCCGATTTTAACCTTGCGCTATAATGCCTATGGTTTGCCTTCTACGCTTATTTTTAGAAATGGAGAAATTATTAAAAGGATTGCAGGCGTGAAAAGTTTAACCGAAATGAAAGCAATTCTGGCCTTAGTCCTCAATGATTCTTATGAATAATTACCCATGTAAAGCCAAATCTAACAAAAATATTTCTTTTAGCTCACTATCTAAATACGGAGCCTTTAATTAACTACGCCCTTTATATTCCTTTACCATTCGATCACTCACATCTTCCGGATAACACAGCGGCGCATATCCGCCTGCACGATTATAAGCACTACGCTTACCACAACGACTACCATTACTTGCAGTATTGTAAGGACACGGACAATTTCCCGGATAATTCTCAATCGACTGCTGGATTATTTTTTGCTTGATTGCTTCAACGCTTTGGCTGCTCTGTTTGGCTTCAGCTCCAAAAGCCATACACAAGCCAGCCAGCAATATTAATTTTTTCATATATTCCCCAAATCTAGGGAGTATTGTATTAATTGACTAGTAAATTGAAAGATCACATTTTGACTAATCGAATGATTTTCATGCAATCAAAATTTAGGCAATAAAAAACCCGCTTTTCAGCGGGTTTCTTCAAATCAGCCCAGTCTTATAGACGAACCAATTCCACAATCTTCTCAGCAAGCTCTTCAACTGCTTCAGCAGTTAAAGTCGTGTCTGTACCTGCAGCATCGGTAATCACAACCACACCAGTTTCACGAACCAGTGCAACCTGCTCCGCATTCAAACCTGCTTTAGCAATAGCAACGATCCCTTGCTGAATCAGCAAGCTTTCTAGCGCCTGAGCATTTTCTAAAGCTTTAGCAGTTACAGTCACCGCAGCAGGTTTTTGACCCAAACGTGCCGCACGTGCTTCTGCAGTGACAGGCTCATCGTGTGCAGACCATTCAACTGATTCTTCCACCATACCCGCACCAATCGTCACGTTATTCAAACGATCGATGAAGATAAACGAACCGGTGAAACGGCTGTCTTGATAACGGTCAAAGACCACTGGTGCATCAAATTCAACAGTCACATTGGCAATAGCATTCAGCTCAAGCTTATCCACCTGAACTTTTTCCAATGTGTTAACGTTGGTACGGTAATGAATTGCCGTTACTTTTGCCGGAACGGTTTGCGTACCAATCTTGATGTTGTACAGCTTACCCAGTACAAGTGGTTGATCTGCCATCCACACAACAGTCGCTTGAACTGAACGGGAAATATTTGGAACAGCTTGATCCGCACGAATTAACACGTTACCACGTGAAATATCAATTTCATCGTTAAGCGTTAAAGTCACTGCCTGACCTGCAACTGCATGCTCAAGATTGCCATCAAAAGTGACAATTTCTTTGACAGTCGATGATTTACCAGAAGGTAATGCTGTTACGGTATCGCCAACATTGATATCGCCAAGTGCGATCGTACCGCAGAAACCACGGAAGTCGAGGTTTGGACGGTTCACGTATTGCACAGGGAAACGGAAATCCTGCTTCGCTGAACTACGGTTAATTTCCACCGATTCAAGTGTACCCATCAGCGTTTCACCAGTGTACCATGGCGTATTGGCTGACTTGTTCACCACGTTATCGCCATTCAATGCAGAAATAGGCGTAAAGATGATATTGCTTGGTTTACGGTCGCCCAATTGTGCAACGAATGCCGCATATTCAGCCTGGATTTCATTGAAACGCGTTTCAGAGAATTCCACCAAGTCCATCTTATTGATTGCAACAATGATGTTCTTGATCCCGAGCAAACTCGCAATAAAGGTATGACGACGCGTCTGGGTTTGCACGCCATAACGCGCATCAATCAAAATGATCGCAAGGTCACACGTCGACGCACCTGTCGCCATGTTACGGGTGTACTGTTCATGTCCCGGCGTGTCCGCGATGATGAATTTACGTTTTTCTGTCGAGAAATAACGATATGCCACATCAATGGTAATGCCTTGCTCACGCTCTGCTTGTAAACCATCGACCAGAAGTGCCAAGTCAGGTGCATCACCTGTCGTACCGACTTTTTTCGAGTCACGGGTCACAGCCTGTAATTGATCTTCATAAATCAATTTTGAATCGTACAGCAGACGACCAATCAACGTTGATTTACCATCGTCCACGTTACCGCAAGTCAGGAAACGCAACAGGTCTTTA
Organism: Acinetobacter lwoffii; assembly: GCF_022809915.1. GTDB lineage: Bacteria > Pseudomonadota > Gammaproteobacteria > Pseudomonadales > Moraxellaceae > Acinetobacter > Acinetobacter lwoffii_M. Next base: position 5,372 of record NZ_JALGQY010000041.1, read on the forward strand.
TTTTCATGTTGTTTCAGATAGCCCAAGATATCTTGGCTGATTAAATCAGATTGATGAGACATCGCTCAAAGCTCCACATATTCTTTAGAAATCGGTTTTTGAATCCCCCTGTATCCCCCTTTATAAAGGGGGAAATCTCCTCTCTTTTTAAAAAGAGGTCGGGAGAGATTCTAGAAGTAGCCTTCCTGCTTCTTCTTCTCCATCGAGCCTGCTTCATCATGGTCAATCATACGACCTTGACGCTCAGAACTGGTTGCCAGTAACATTTCCTGAATAATTTCCGGCAAGGTATTGGCTGTAGATTCCACAGCACCTGTTAATGGATAACAACCCAAAGTACGGAAACGTACCGATTTCATTTGTGGAACTTCACCTTCTTTTAAAGGCATACGTTCATCATCAACCATAATAAGTGTGCCACTACGTTCAACCACAGGACGTTCTGCAGCCAAATAAAGTGGTACTAATGGAATACTTTCCAAATAGATGTATTGCCAGATATCCAGCTCAGTCCAGTTAGATAATGGGAATACACGAATACTTTCGCCCTTGTTCACTTTACCGTTGTAAAGATTCCAAAGTTCTGGACGCTGGTTTTTCGGATCCCAACGATGTTTCGAATCACGGAATGAATAAACACGTTCCTTGGCACGTGATTTTTCTTCATCACGGCGCGCGCCACCAAAAGCAGCATCAAAACCGTATTTATCCAGGGCCTGTTTTAAGCCCTGAGTTTTCATGATGTCGGTATATTTAGAACTACCGTGGTCGAACGGGTTAATACCTGCCTCAACCCCTTCTTTATTCTGATGCACGATCAAATCGAAACCATGGGTTTTCGCCATATTGTCCCGGAAAGTGATCATGTCTTTAAACTTCCAGCCTGTATCGACATGTAATAATGGAAATGGAAGTTTTGCTGGGTAGAACGCTTTTAGCGCAAGATGCAGCATGACCGCTGAATCTTTACCAATCGAATACAGCATGACCGGATTTTCAAACTCGGCAGCAACTTCGCGGATGATATGAATACTCTCAGCTTCAAGCTGTTTGAGATGAGTAAGTCTTTCCTCATTTAACGACATGGACAACACCAGCTTAGAAAAACGTGTACTTATGACACTTTTGAAAATTTATATTCATTATAGTGATTTACTTATCCTATCCATTGCTTGTTTTATGATATTGATATATCAAAAGCTCATATAAAAATTCATCAATAATGAATATCAGTTTTTATGAATCAATAATTTGCCCAATTCAAGCGAGGATATTGTGTGGTATAGCTATATATTACCCTGTCGCTAAGCCAATAAAATCCTAGGAAAATAATCTAAAGTAGTGGTTCTCAAATAGTTAAAAAATTACTAGAGTAAGACTCAATTCTCCCTATTGATATACTTCGTTTATGCCCTATAGCGCTTTTGATCTTGCCACTGTAAAAACCCGTCTGGAACAGGCCCAGCTTGCTAGTTATATTTATCAGCACCAGCAAAATATTTTGGTCTTGCAAGAACCTTTCAGTGATGATGGCAAGCCTTTAAATATCTATCTGCAACACGAGCTGACCGCGGATCAAATCGGATTACAGTTTGGTCTACGTTTGCAAGAAGGTCATTGGGAATTTCTAATCGGCGTTACTTATAGCAACCAGAACGCAGCTTACGAAATCGGTGCTGGCAACCTCAAAGGTGATCAAAAAGCCTTTAACTTATTATATGCCTTTTATAATTATCCTAAAGCGTTCTATCTGGTGGCATTACCTTTGACAACCAACAGTCAGATTTTGGAGCAAACCTTGCAACAGCAGCTCTTCAAGCAGCCTAATCTCGACTTCCTGAATACTGCAGTCAAGGTCAATCCTATGGGCGAACAGGTCAAATGGATGCAACACTATATTCTGCAACAGACTTTAGATATGAAAGTCCGGATTCAGACTGCCCTGCTTTAGACTTGAATAGAAAAATTTGGAGATACTCAGGTCGATGTATCTCTATATCTTTCTCAGGCAAGCATACACAGAATGCCATGCTATTCAGAATTCCTATTGCCGCTATGACATCACTTGCTCAAACATCCATTTAACTTATAGTTTATTATTAATTTTAATAGTTTAATAATTATTAAATAATCAATATATTCAATCCTTGTTTATAAGGTTTTTTGTTATTTTTTTGCATACAAAATCAACAATTACTGTTATCGTTATATCAATAGAAACTTTCAGATACTTTTCCTAAAAACATAATTATAGAGATAAAAAAATGTGGGAACTGTTTACGCATCCATCCAATATCGTATTTAGTATTAGCCTGAGCCTAATGCTGATGTTTGCAGCACTAGAATGTATTCTATTGCTGCTTGGCGGCGGCTCTCAGCATATCTTTGAACAGTTTTTACCTGAAGATCCCCTGCAACCAGAAATAAGCCCGGATCAGTCTCCGGGTGTTTTCAGCAAAGTATTTGACTGGTTATATCTGGGGCGTCTGCCTTTATTTATCTGGCTAATCATTTTTCTGACCAGTTATGGGTTAAGCGGTTTATTGATTCAGGGCATATTTGAGCGCCTGACCAGCCAGCTGTTTAATGTTTGGCTGATTTCTCCGGCCTGCCTGTTTCTGTGTATGCCTGTGGTGCGCTTTCTTGCCATGGCCGCCAGTAAGCTCCTGCCCCAAGATGAAACTTCCGCGATTTACAGTGATGAACTCATCGGACGTACCGCGACCATTATTCTGGGAGATGCCAAAGTGAATTCTCCCGCACAAGCCAAAGTCCGGGATCAACATGGCCAGACCCATTATGTGCTGGTTGAACCAGAAAACAATCAAATTCTAAATCAAGGTCAGAATGTAGTTCTAACCCACAAAACCAAGAACGGCTTTCAAGCCATTGCACTTTAATTTTATTTAGCTAGCACTCAATTGAGACTTTACAACAATGTTAACATTTGATTTATATAATATTTTAATTATTGCGGGAATTATTTTTGTGGCACTGGTGACCTTCGGTCTCATCATTGCACGCTTATACCGTCGTTCAAGCAAGGAAATTTCCTTTGTGCGTACCGGTTGGGGTGGAGAAAAAGTGATAATGTCATATTCAACCTGTTAACAGAAATGTCATATCGAAATAGTAAAAAATGTTAACAACAATAAACCAGCAATCTTAATGAATAGATATAAAATACAATAATTTAATAGATTAATTAACAAAATAGAATAACACTTTCAATTTGACATTCCTAAAATATATACTAAAATGGATTTAACACATTAACAGTATATTGTTAGTCATGAAAACTGCCGTAATTTCATTAGATATTTTTTTAAAAAGTTGTGAGTATGAAATTAAAAATACTTGCGATATAGAAATCTCATCAGAGCAAAATACGGCAACAGAAGAATATTCAAACTTCCCTCAACTAATTAATTTAGATGATATTGAAACAAGCATTGAGTTCAATTTATTCTTAAGTTGACAAAAATAACTAAACATGCGAAAAGACATTTTTGGTTAAACGATGTTTGCACATGCCACGGATTGTTACCGTCCCACTCAGCTTAGAACAGCGTGCACAACTAATTCTCCTGACCAAGCATGCAGCACATTGGCGTGAAAGACAACGTGCCCAAACTATTCTCTGGCTTTCCGAAGGTAAAACTGTTGCCGAAGTTGCTGCGTTACAAGAGCGTATCCCAGAAACCATAAGGCTACAACGCCGACATTGGGAGCTACATCAGTTTGAATCGATTCAAGAAGGTCATCGCTCAGGCCGTCCCAATACACTGACATCAAACTATCAGGCTCAAATCTTAGAGTGGGTCAACACAAGCCCACTCAATGCAGAACAAATCCGAGTCAAACTGTATGAAAAATACGGTGTGTCCGTGTCTGTTGAAACTATTCGCAAGTTTTTGCGAGATTCAGGCATGGTCTTCAAACGCACCCGCCACAGCTTGAAAAAAAAGAGACCCGACCGCATTTGGACAAGCGCAACAGCAAATTGAAGCATTACGTGAGCAAGCGGCACGTGGTGAAATTGTATTGGGCTATGTCGACGAAACAGGATTTTCGGCTACGCCAGATAACCGTTATGCATGGACAAAGATAGGCGATGTTCATGCGGTTGACGCTGTAAGACTAAAGCGAGTTAATGTGATGGGTTGTCTCCTGTCAACGGGTCATCTGATCACCAGTTGCCTACAGGAGTCCGTTAACAGTCGCTGGTTTTATGCCTATTTGATGGGTGTAGCAGCACAGGTGAAACGCAGCTATCAAGTTCCTTTGGTGTTGATTGTTGACAATGCCTCGATTCATCGCAGCAAACAGATGGTAGATTGGCGCAAGCTTCTTGTACAAGAGTATTCAACGACTTTGTATTTTCTACCTGCGTATAGTCCTGAGCTGAATAGAATTGAGATGGTTTGGAAGCAGATGAAGTATAACTGGCGGGATTTTAAGGTAATGAAGGCAGATCAAATAGAGCGTTGGGTTGGGCAGATTTCAAAGGGTTTTGGTAATGAATACATGTTTACTTTTTAGTTGATACTTAATAGAAAAATTCCGTTTTAATGATTTCTCAGCGAATAAAACTAAAACAGGAAGTGAGATTACAAAGCTTAGAATTAAAAGTTTGATTACATCATTAAGACTATTTCTAACTTGGCTAATTGAAAATAATGTTGATTGGAAAGATGAAACGTATATTGATGATGAAGACCCTATAAATCAATTTAAAAACCACCTCATAGATCGCATAAAGTCTGATGACAAGCCAATTAGTTATGAATCTGCAAGCGCATACTTACAAGATGTGAAGATGCTATACGAATGGGCAGCACATAGTCATATTATTAGTCGTCTGCCTTTCGATTACACTACGAGTTACTATACAAATAACAATGCAAACAAAATCACCTCAAAGAAAGCTCCAACTACTCAAGTCATTTCATCAAGCATTAAAATCCCAAAAAAATATAAAGGAGTGAAATTTAAAACTTTGAGTTCATATACCCCCGAAGAATATGAACAACTTATTAATTCAGATTATTGTCAGAATAAAAATAGGCAGTTATGGATTAAACTTGCAAAAGTATACGGTCTAAGAAGAATAGAAATTGCAGGAATCAATGAAGATATATGTGATTGCGAAGATGGCTTATATATAGTAACAGGCAAAAATGCAAAGAAAAGAGAGATACATTTCAAAGAAGAAATACTTAAAGAGTTAAATCTATATCGTAACAGTGAATTTAGAAAAAATGCTTTGCATAAATACTATTTGAAAAATGGATACCACAATATAGCACCTTTATTTTTAAATAATCGAGGTAATAGAATCTCTGAAAAAACCATAACAAACATTATTTATCCTGTAAAAAATGAGTTGGAAGAAAAAGGAATAATGTTTGATAAGACTTTTCATGATCTACGAGCAACCTATGCTGTAGAACGTGTTATGAGCTTACTTAAACAAGGTATTAAAATGGAGCATATCGAGTTCGTTATAACTGATGAATTAGGTCATAACTTATTTGAAACGACCAAGAGATACTTACAAACAAGAAGTGCAAGAATAAGTTGGATTAATCAGAGTGGTATGAGAGATGCCTTGAAAGAGATTGAACTTGCAGATGATAATCAAAGTGAGGATACTCTAGATGACTTTTTATGATTATGTGATGCAGTATATTAAAGAATATGATCATACTCTTAATGCAGAAAAAACGATCATTCGATATTGCTTTTACATCAAAAAAATATGTGAAGAATTAGGGGAGATTCTTAAGTCTGAAATCAATAGAGATATTGATTTGTTGATTAATGATAAAGACTATCTGCTTGATCTAGAGTTGAATTTACATTCCAAACTACCATCTTTTTATAAAGGTCGATTTTCTTTTATCTTAAAACTATTATCACATTATGCAAACACCGAAATTATACGAGCTTCTTCATTTAAAATAGGTAATAACGAATTTAGATGTATAGAACTTTACACCATCAATAAGAAATTAACAAATGAACTTATAGACCTATTATCTAATTCATATACAAGTCAAAGCCCATCATCACAAAAGACACACTTTAAATCTTTACGGAAAATTATAATTGATTCAAATGAATTTGAAAATTCAAATTCTTTAGAAAATCTTGCTGACAATATTAAGAAAAAAAATGAGTTGAACAATAAGAAAAATGCTACTTTAAACTCTTTATATGGAGAAAAAACTATAGTTGAAATGCTAGGAGTTCCACATGATATTACAAAATATTATAAGCTTAATCCTATAACACTATTACAATATGAAAAAATTCAGAAAAAAATAACTAATCTTACTGAGTTGAATAGATTTTCAAGATTTGCAACTGCCTTAAATAATCATCTAATTAAGCACCCTTCTGATGAAATCCATTTTAAAAAGAATGGACTTCTTGCTTTAATTGATAATAATTTTAAGATTTTATCTAAAATAAGAAATTATTCATCTACAAAAATATTTAATTACTTTGTATTTGTTGTTGAAATTTTAACAGAAAAAGATTTTGATTATTTCAATCATGATCATAAATGTTTATACATTGAAAATACTTATAGTGATCCATACACCATTCGTCTAGAGCCTCTTTATAAAAAGTCTGAAAGGTTTGCAAAAGAGTTTCACAATCTATTCATAGATTATCTTAAAAAAATACAATACAAAGAGAGTAATGAAGTTACAGCTAGGACTCATATAATGAATTTAAAAAAATTATTCATTCGTTATTTTGATAAAGAAACGCTGGATAAACACGGCATTAATTTATTATTTGTAGACAACGGCATTCATTTTAAATCTCTTAAATATAAATTATATGAAGATAGGTTGCAAAATAGATTTAAGATAGTTACACAGCAACATAATTATAGTTCGCTAAAATGGTTCTGTGAAATCGTAAATAAGCCTTATTTAAAGGATTTTGATGAATCTCCTCAGTACCTAAATCAGTCTTTGTCAAATCAAAAATCAAGCACCAAGAGTTATTCTGAACATGAATTAATGCAAATATTAAATCACTTAATTAAGTCTATTAAAAAAAATAAAGGTGACTATAGCAAATTGCTAGTAGCTTATTTTGGTCTTATTCAAATAATAACAGGAATGAATATCTCAACTTTATGCACTTTAAAAGATACTAAAGAACATTTTAGAAATGATAATAAAAACTCCAATATCTATTATTTGAGTTTTATCAAAAGAAGAGCTGGTAGTAAAACTGAAACTCATACATATTTTAAAAATTCAGAGGATAAGACAATCTATTTATTTTTGTATATCCGTGATGTACTGCGGAATAAAGTTATTGAATTAGCAAAAAACAAAAGCTTTAAAACAGACTATTTATTTGTTTTTCTTAGTAAAAAAAATGAATTAAAGAATGCTTCATCTGATAGCATTGGGTTTAAAGTTAGAGAGCTACTTGAAGATGTTGGCTGTGAAGTATCTTATGATTCAAAACGGATGCGTAAAACTGTTAGTAATAAAATCTATAAAATTGTATTAAAGAAATTCTCAGTATATCGTGAATTAGTTCATCATGATTTTGATGTATTTGTACGACATTATGAAGAAATTAATACAGTTCAAATAAATGATACACTCTCTCAAGGTACAAAATCTTTAGAGATTTATTTAAGAAAAGATAATATTTATTTAGCTGAGCCTGAAATTAAAAATATTGAATCAGTTAGTAAAGAAGTAGAAGATGATAATATAATTCAGTTCACACCATTAGGAAACTGTTCAGATAGTCCTCCTGACTCTATGCCTATTTGTTCGGACTATTTGGCTTGCTTATTCTGCAAAAACTTTAGCATCATAAATAACGAATCACAAATTCACAAACTTTTAGATTTTAAAAATATTTGCATCGCTCAAATGTTATCTCATTCATCTTCTTATCAGCCTGAAAGTACAACGGCTAAAGCTATTAAACAGTTTGAGATAAGAGTTAATCATATATTGAGCTTATTGAATAGTAATAACCCTCAACTCTACAAATTAGCTGAAATAAACTACAACCCTAATCAATATTTTTCCTTATAGGTAATAAAATGTCTGATCTTTATAAAATTCTTGATATTATATCTATTATCAATACTGAGGGGGACATATCATTTCAAAAATATAGCAATACCTTAGTAAGTGATATATATAATATGATTCTCTTTAATAATCCAAATAGAAGAGATAATTTACACACAATTCACTTTGTTGATAAACGATGGGTGATGCGTGATCAAACAGAAATATTTTCTTTCGCATTATTAAATGAATCATTTGAATATGAAATTAAAGCTATTTGCTTAGGTATGCTTTTTTTAGGACAAAAAAGAAATTATAAAAAATTAAAATGGAGTTCAATGTGTGGAAATGCTAAGTTTTTAAAGCGGTTTGCATTGTACCTTATGACAATAAATATATATTCATTTAATGACCTAAACAAATTTAAAGCTATTGAATTACAAAAAATCTCTAATAGATTTCGTAGCACATACGATTCTAAAGCAGATAAATTGGATATTTCAAGCCTAATACTTTTAAATTATAAATTTATAACACAACAAACTTATGAATTTCTTGTTCTTAATACAGACAAAGAAGTTATTGATAAAAATAATAGTATACATACTTATACATCTAATAGCTTCCCTATCATTCCTGATCATGCCTTATTGAAAGTATTCGATAAAATAAATAAATATAAACAAGAATTTTATTCAAAGTTTGTCATGTGGTCAGAATACAATACAAAAGAAATAAGTAATATTAAAAAAGGAATATATACTGTTAATAATGGACAATATCTATCCATTAGAAAGCATGATTCTTTAAACTGTGGTAATTTTGTTCAATTCCTTCTTAAATTTAGAAAGGTCGTCATCTTTAATACATTATTGTTTACTGGTATGAGGAAGGATGAAGTTAAGGATCTTAAAAATAATTGTACATTTGAGGAAGATGGTAACTTTTATGTGGAATCTTCTTTAAGTAAAACGGTTGAAAATCGGCTAGAGTTATCTTGGGTGAGTTCTGAGTTTTGTAACGATATGCTGAAAATTTTAAAGGATTTAAATAAAGGAGTTAAGCTTAGAGTACAAGCCATTATTGATACAGAAGACCCACGTTTTAGTGAAGATTATATCACTCATCTTAAAACCAATTTATCAGATGATAAAATGTTTACCTTCAACTATTCATTAGATATTTGCAAATTTGATAATTTGGGTTATATAAAAAAATCAAACATGAATAAAAATCACTCTGTATTCAAAATTGCTCTAGATCAGCATGATATAGATCAACTTGATTTTCTTAACTGTAATTATAAATCTATGTCAAAGAACTCTATTAATTATATGTCAAAATATAATGTGGGTGATTTTTTTAATTTCTCACCGCATCAATTTCGCCACACATTTGCTTATTTTATGATTTCTAATAATCTTTGTACAATAAGCGAAATTAAGCATCAATTTAAACACATATCAAGCTCCATGACTTACATTTACTCGAAACGCGCTATATATTCTGAGTTAATATCACAATCACAATCCCTTGATGAAACAATTAAAATTAAGTCATTGATGCGCTTCTCTGACTCTATTGCGAAACAACAGAGTGTTGGTGGAGGTGTTAAATTCATCTTAAATTCTTTAAAACTTAAAGATTTCAAGTACAATATTTTATCTGATCCACTTGAGCATAAGAATTTTGAGCAAATAAACACCTATCTAGCTATTAATAAAGATTCTATTAATTTTTTACCACATGGCTTTTGTATGAATGGTTCTGATTGCTCGCTTAAATCTGTTGCTGAGCCTTTAAGTTGTATCAACTGTCATGGATACATTACTACAAATATAAACTTGCCTTATTGGAATGGATTATTAGAAGATATTCGTTCCAAATTAATCAAAATGAATAAAATTTCTGATTCACATAGAAATAAATATTTAAATTTTATTTCTAATTTAGAACATAAAGAGAAACAGTTGATTGAAATTATTGATACTCTTAATGCTAAAAAAATTAATATTAATCAGATTGAGGTTGTTTAAATGAAGCAAGATATTAACGCTGTGACTGATGGCTTGGTAAGTTACTTAGGGCTTAATTCAATTGATGAACTTAGATCATTAGATATTGATGAAAATTTAATTAATAAAGTAGGAGTATATCTTTTAGAATCTAAAGAAAAGATCACTACCTCTAAAGTAGCTGATTTATTAGGTATCAATCGTGCATCTATCTATAATACCTACCCTAAATCTGCTCAATACTTACAAGCACTTATTGCTCAACAAAAAGCAATAAACAATCAAAAGAAACTGAGTAAAAAATTTAAAACTACTAAAAAAATTAATGAGCCAACGGAAGTTCTAAGTAAACTAGATAAAGAGCGAATAGAGAAATTTATGTCAGTTATAATGAGTCTTGAATTTCAGAAGAAAATACAGGAAAAACAGATTAATAATCTTAAATCTACTGTTGCGAGTTTACAATCTGAGATTCGTGAATATAAAAAATTGCTTGGAAATGAGTAATTTCAATCCATCCATTATAATTATGAGTAGACTACTTATTTCACTTTAAAACCTACCACTTAAAATTCTTAACGCTCAAAACAGCATGCTAAAAACTCATCAATAGGTTCATCTAACGCCGATAACCAATCATGTAGTTCTAATACATCAATTCGTCTGTCCAAGTTTTCAACTTTAGCTATGTATGACTGTGGCTTTTTTAAAGATGTAGCAAGTTCTACCTGAGTTATATTTTTCAACTCACGTATTTTGATTAATTCTTTGATCAAATTTTTGTATCGAGGGTCATGTATTGAGCTCATAGCTCAAGATGTTGTACTATTAATGAGAATATCCCAAAATAGGATATTTTCTTATTCAATTGTTTAATCGGTATATCTATATGTCTACAAATCATCAGCTAAAAAACTGTTTGTTTGATTTTTTGTCAGATAGAACATTTTCTGATTATGAGTTCAAAGACTTAAGAGGACTCTTTATCTTTTTTTACCCTGAATTTAGCTCAAAAAGATATTATGCAAAAATTTATCAATTTATTAGGGAGCTTGTTTCCGTAGATTTAATATTAGCTGACACATCTACTTGTACATATAAGTATTCCTCTAACTATACTCGATCCGAATTACAAAATTTTAGAAAATCAAATGACTCAGATCACGTTAAAAGCAAGTTGCTAGTCGAATATGATAAAGTTTTGAAAAGTATTGATCACCTTCGTAACGAATTACATATTTACGAGTTGTATCTTGATAAGTTCCCAATACTCTCAGAGACTATTATGAAATTTATCGTTAAAAAACAAAAAGAAATGTCACTTTTGGAATGTGAAATTAAAGCAATTAACACTCTATTAGAAGCCTGTTAAGGGTTCTAATAGAGTATCAAAATCATAAAATTTTGTTCTCAATTTGATCTAAAATACATATCAATCGTCTAAAAGTAGAAGCATCTCCTTTAGACTTTAAATTATCGAATTCAGTAGAAAGGTAGCTTTGTTTTAATAAATAACAATTCTGTTGAGTTGGATTATTTATTAGCCATAGTGCCAAAAAGTCGATTCTCTTATTTAAGGAGCATTCAGATTCACCGACTTTTTCCAAGGCTATTATGTCTTCAAATGTCCATGATTTATCAAATTGTCTTGTTACAGATGTTGGTATTTTCTTTTTATAGTGCTCAATGTCAAAGCCTAAAAGTTCTTTCAGCGTTGATTGAATATTCGTCTGTGTTTTGTATGTTGGATTTGCCTTGCTGTATTTTTGGACAGGCAAATAAGTTCTATTCTGCTTAGAAAGTTCTGGAAGCACTTGAGTTAAAATATCAGAATCGCTAAAAGGTAAATGATCTAAGATAATATCTTTTAGGATATCCCAACTATTCACACCATTTAATCCAATGCGTTCACCTGATTCATTTTGAGCAACCCCAACACCGACTACGAATTCTAGTTCTGAATTTTCAGCAGTTGCTTCATCGAAATCTTTTACGGCAATACGTCTGTCCGCATCTTCAGTAGTCTTTACAATATTGTAAATTTGCTCTTTTAAAGCACGTAATAAGTGAACTGGAATTTTCCTTTCTGAATGTTGTAGAGCTTTATAAATTTTAGAATAGTCATGAGTCCGAATATGGGTGAAATATAATTTTTTTGAACCAACCGTCATTAGTACAGATTCTAATTGGTCTTTTTCATCATCAGGTCTAGTAACAAAAATCAGATTCTTTGCCAATCTTTCTAATTGCTCCTGAGATTCCATCATGTCTGCAATTAAACCTAACAAGTCAGTAATATTGGTATCAGTAATAGAATAACCTATAAATATGACAGGATTTTCTAAGAATATAGATAGTAGTTTTGCTGCTAAATATGCATTTTTACTATTAAAATTTTCATAATCGTTTTTTGTCAGTACTAAGCTTGAAAAATTACTACAACACCCATGTATTTTAAAAATTTCTCCAATAGATTGAGGATTTCTGAAAAATAAGTCTGATTGACCCACATATACATTTAATTTTGGAAAAATAGTTTCAAGCAACCTATCCCAATTTGTTGTGATAATTCCATCAATGACTACTTCTGAGCTTAACAATTCTTTTAACTCAGGATTATCGCTAATTTTTGATTCAATTTCGACATTGTTCAAATATTGACTAATTTCATATTTGAGAGGTGTTTCGATAGCATGAATCCAATTTTTAGATTGGTAAATTTCAGGTTTATCTTTATTTGATTTCCACCATTCAGCAGCGAAATCTCCTGCTAATGCTAAAGCTGCACTTGGATAGTCATTACCTGATGTGCCCAAATAGCTATCAAATGGCATTGAAGTGGAAAATTTAGTTAATAAACCTTTCCAATCTGGGAGGTCTAGGTAACGCCTAGAAAAGCCTGAACCAATAAACAAAAATGGGGCAGAAATTGATTCACTCAGTATTTCAGCCAATTCTTTTTCTATATCTAATTCTTGTGTCATATCCTTACCCCATATTGTTTATTAATTAAAGACTGGCATATTTCTTAAAGTTTTCCGCTTGTTCGAAGATTTCTTTATACACTTCATCATGATCAATTGGTGGATAGCCATATTCAGCAAGCAATACAATCAGATCCACTTTTAGTTCGGCTCGAATATCTTCTCGATCACTCCAGTCAGGGTAGCTAGCCTTATCATCTACTACGGCTTTAACCGCTTTAGCTAAATCTAATAGCTGATCTTCAGGGTAAGTGAAGTCATATTTCACCGCCAAAGATTGAAGAATGTCATAGAATGCTTTCTCTTCAATGCCAATACCAAGATCAGCAAATGAGCCCATCTCTTGTTTTAAATCTTGCAGTAAATTCATAATTTCATTTGAAAAGTCTTCAAGAACGCCGCTGACTAAAATACTGTCTTCTTTACGTTCGTTATAGCTATCAACCAAAGCTTTAAAGCGTTTGGAGAAATCAATAGATTTAGTTCTGTTTACCTGTTTGAATTTGCCAATAGCTTTAGCTAATAATTTTTGCAACAGTTTAATCTTGGTGTTAGGGAGCTTAATTTTTTCAAGTTGGGCTAGATAATCATCTCCAAAAATATCGACCTCAGTAGATTCACCTTCACCAATCTTGAGAATATCGTCCACTCCGTCAGCCTCTAATGCATCAGCAATCATTTTCTGTACTTGAAGATTCATTTGAGCAGTATCAGGGGCATCACCCCTCGTTAACTTAAAGACGATAGAACGTACAGCTAAATAGAAGTGAATGATATCTCGTTCATCCTGACAAATCTTTTCTGAGCCATTGCAAACGTCATACGCTGCCTTTAAACGCTTCACAAGCTGCATAAAACGATGTTCTAGCTCTTTAGTAAGCTGAACATACTCAGATGCCTTATTTAAGCACTGAAGCTGTTTTAAAGGCTCTCCTGAGAAATAAGGGAAGGTATCAAATTTATTAAATAGATCCTTCAATAATTCTAGATGATCTTTGACAACAATGATGGATTGTTCAATATCTTCAAAGTTTTTTGCATCAGATTTATTGTAATGAGCTAAAGCCAACTTCATTTGGTTTTTAATACCAATGTAATCGACAACCAAACCTTTCTCTTTACTTTCAAACTTACGATTTACACGAGAAATCGTTTGAATTAAGTTATGTTGTTGAATCGGTTTATCAACATAAATGGTGTCTAGGAATGGAACATCAAATCCTGTCAGCCACATATCGACAACAATTGCAATTTTGAAGTTGGACTTTGGATTCTTAAATTGTCGGTCATGTTCTTTGCGATCATCTTTAGTTCCACACAGATCATAAAGTTCTTTTTCATCATCTTTATGTCTTGTAGCAATTAGCTTGATTTTCGCATTTGGCTTGATTTCTTTTCTTTCTTGCTCAGTTAAAGCGATACCATCGTCAGCTTCTTTGAATTCAGCCCATTCAGGTCGAAGCGTAATTATTTCTTTATATAAACTAAAAGCAATTTGTCGAGATGCACAAACAAACATTGCTTTACCCATGATTGTAGAGCCTTCACTCACACGGGTTTCATAATGATTTACGAAGTCTTCGGCGATAGCTTTAATTCGGTCTGGATTACCCAAAATTAACCGCATATTTGCCATAGCTTTCTTGCTTTCTTCAACGGCATAAGTTGAAGCACCATCATTTTCTTGACACTTTTTGTAGTAGTCTTCAATTTCTTGAAGTTTTTTGTTGTCTAGCAATACTTTCGCCGCACGACCCTCATAGACAAGTCGTACTGTAATCTCATCTTGTACTGATTCATTCATCGTATAAGAATCAACTACATCACCAAATACGTCCAAAGTAGCATCAACAGGTGTGCCTGTAAAACCAACGTACGTTGCGTTAGGCAAAGAATCATGCAGGTACTTAGCAAATCCGTATGTTTTCTTCACACCATCATCAGTTACACGAATTTTTTGATCTAAATTGATTTGACTACGATGGGCTTCATCTGAGATACAAATAACATTTGTACGCTCAGTTAATAACTCAATATCTTCTGTGAATTTATGAATAGTCGTTAAGAACACCCCACCACTTTTGCGGCCTTGGAGTAGCTCTCTAAGATGCTGTCTGCTTTCCACGCTTATGATTGTTTCATCACCAATAAAGCCTTTTGCATTAGTAAACTGAGCAGAAAGTTGATCATCTAAGTCTGTACGATCGGTAATAACTACAATAGTTGGGCTTTCAAACTCAACACTTTTCATAATCAAACGTGATAGAAAGAGCATTGTGAAGCTTTTGCCGCATCCAGTTGCGCCAAAATAAGTACCACCTTTACCATCACCTAATGGCTTACGATGTTTCTTAATATTTTCAAATAGCTTATTGGCTGCATAATACTGAGGATAGCGACAAACGATCTTATCGTCTCGCTTAGTCGTATCAGGGAAATAAATAAAGTTTCGAATAACATCAACTAATCGTTTAGGATCAAATAATCCTTCGATCATGGTATGTAAGGAGTCAATACCATTTTTTTCAAGGGTTTAGAGGTGGTCCCACATGTTTGAACAACTAAAAGCTTATTTATAAGTGATACTCTGCTCTAGTTAAGCTACCTTATTT
>NZ_JALGQY010000090.1:0-830 GCF_022809915.1 Acinetobacter lwoffii
TTTTTCCAGGCCATCGACGGTGTGGAGAAAAAGCCGTATTTCCCCATTAGGGCCTGGTTGGCATCAATTTTTGCAGCAATTTCGGCAGGAATCTTTTCCATTTTCTTGAGCTGCTTTTTGCCTTTATTCTTGTTTATATCATTAAAAACTGCTGCTGGATTTTTCGACATTAACAATGTGGCCACCTGGCCACGGCTTTCTTCACGGATCACACCGACCTGAATATGACGCAGTTGTACCTTGCCTGATTCGACCCAAGGCCGAGCTGCTTGCCAGAATTTATAGCAATATGGGCAATTCGGATCGGAAAACACATAGACCACCCGTGGTGCATCTGGCTTTCCATCCTGGATCCAGGTCGATTTTTCCAGGGTTTTCCAGACATCGTCCAATACCGCTTTTTTCATATGCTTTTCAATCTGCTCATTGGACAGGCTTTTCCCTTGCGCATCAAACAGTTCGCCCTTGATATAATATTTGTCATCGTTGGAGATAAATACCGTATTGGAATACTGGTCTTCATGCCCTACCCAGCCGGTCATTCCTTGCGGTGCCGGAATCTGTTTTACAAACACAAAACCCTGTTTTTCAATATGCTGTTTAATATTTGCCTGTGTGTGCATGCTCATGATCAGGAACATGCCTGCACCAAGCACCTGGTAAATTTTGTTCATACTGAGTCCTTCCGTTTTTTAAGGTTGATCTGAAATTCTATTTAAATATTGCTGCAACATGGCCGGACTGAGTTCCCCCATATGCCGCTCGACCAGCTGGCCTTGAGCATTAAAAAACAGCGTCGTTGGCAGGCCAAAACTATTCAGCTGCTGGGG
>NZ_JALGQY010000042.1:0-18602 GCF_022809915.1 Acinetobacter lwoffii
TGAAGTCATGCGTGCACTACGTAAAGGACAAGCATCGTCATTTTATTATGGTCAGCCTCAGGGTGAAGTGTGTCTAATCAACAGGGTTTTCGGTCTCTAAGTACTTTTTAAAGGGAACATCATCGACTCAAATCTCTATTTGCAACAGTGCCGAATATAGACACTTTAAATGGGTTCTAACAAACACGTTTCGTATAAGGTGTATTATGTTAATTTTAGAGAAACTACTAAATTATATTGAGTTGTAAATAGTTGAAATTCCGTTAAGATATATTGGATTAAATTCTATTCCTAGATAGCATTCGTGTTGACTCATCTCTCCAAAAAACTTTGGTTTTGTTTTCTTATGGTTTTTGCCATAGGATGGAGTAGTGTGTCTGTTGCATCAGTAAAGATAATGCATATCAATATGCAAACTGAAATGAGCCAAGATCATTGTTTAGATCAAGCACAGCAAGTCACTCAACATGGTATTAATCACGAAGTACAGACGAATACCGATTGCCATAATCATTTAGTTATTAATCACGAAGTACAGACGAATACCGATTGCCATAATCATTTAGTTATTAATCACGAAGTACAGACGAATACCGATTGCCATAATCATTTAGCTATTAATCAGAATATAGATCACAAAAAGTGTCAGGAATGTTCTAGCTTATCCTGCCAGACACAGATCTCATGTCTTCATTCTTTGCAAAGCTCGCTAGATCCCCTAGATACCTTCTATTCTATAGATCAGCCTAATTTTTATTACCTCAACCAATATCTAAATGGGTATTGGCAAGAAATTTCACGTCCTCCTAAAACTTAACCAATTTTTTTTAAAATTTATTTATTTTTCAAAAATTAAGGTTAAGTTATGTCTCATAAAATTAGTTCGTACCTATTAGCAGGTATTTGTTTTGCATCGTCGCCTTTGGTTTTTGCCGAAGTGCGTGAATATCAGCTTGTTATTGATGAAGCAGTGGTCAGCCCAACTGGAAAGCCTGTAAAGCGCATTACCGTAAATGGTCAATTTCCTGCGCCTTTGCTTGAGTTTGAAGAGGGTGATGAAGCCATCATTCGCGTGAAAAATAATTTAAAAAACCAAGATTCTTCTATTCATTGGCACGGACTGTTGTTGCCAGGCATTATGGATGGTGTACCAGGATTTAATGGTTTTAACGGTATTAAGCCTCAAAGCGAGTATGTTTATAAATTCAAGATTCGCCAAAGCGGGACTTATTGGTATCACGCTCATTCTAAAGGACAGGAACAAGACGGCTTATATGGTTCTTTTGTGATTTATCCAAAAGGTAAAACACCATTGGCAGCACATGAAAAAGCTGAACGTGACTATGTGGTGATGTTGTCAGATTTTCATGAAAAAACCAGTGATCAAATTCAGAAAGATCTTAAAATTTCAGCTGAATATTATCAAGATCAGCGTGAAACCTTGGGTGATGTTTGGAAGCAGGTTAAACGTGATGGCATAAAAGCGACATGGTCTGACCGCAAAATGTGGAATCAGATGCGTATGCTAAAAACCGACATGTCGGATGTTACAGGTTATACCTTCCTCATTAATGGCAAAACACCTGAACAAAATTGGACAGGAATGTTTAAACCGAATGAAAAAATTCGCCTACGTTTTGTGAATGCATCTGCGATGTCTTTCTACGATGTCCGTATTCCTAACTTGAAAATGACTGTGGTTAGTGCTGATGGTCAGCCTGTGAAACCCATTTCTGTAGATGAATTCCGTATTGGTACGGCTGAAACTTATGATGTGATTGTGGAGCCAAAAGGTGGACATTATCAAATTGAAGCTGAGTCAATTGACCGTTCAGGTTATGCGATTGGTACGCTACACAATGAACTAAATCCTGTGACACACGGCATTCATATGCCTCAGCCACGTCCACGCTCGCTTTTGACTATGGAAGATATGGGACATGGTGGTGGTGATCATTCAGGAATGGATCATTCGAAAATGAACCATGGCGATATGAAAGGCACGGATCATTCACAGCATAGCGCAGTAAAACCGCAAAAAAATGATCAAGTGGTTTATGGTTGGGCAAATGCCTCTACACCTGCAGGTAATAAAGCCTTGCAATATAGCGATTTAAAATCATTAGAGCCGCAAAAAGATACTCGTGAAGCCAGCAGTGAATTGGTCGTGCGTTTGGGCGGTACTATGGAACGTTATATTTGGACCATTAACGGTAAAAAATTTAGTGATGCTGAGCCGTTAAAAGTGAAATATGGCGAGCGTATCCGTATCAAATTTATTAATGACAGTATGATGGCGCACCCGATGCATTTACACGGTATGTTTATGCAGTTGGAGAATGGTCAAGAGTCGGTAGATATGCCAAATAAACACACATTGATCGTACCACCGGGTAAAACAGTGACTGCTTTATTAACTGCGGATGAGTTGGGCGAATGGGCAATCCATTGTCATTTGTTGTATCACATGAGTGCAGGAATGATGAACAAGTTGATCGTGGCAAATGTTAGCGATGAACAAGTGTCTACAACGCCAATTCAAGGTACAAATTCGACTCAAACTCACCAAGTAACTGAGCAAAAAGGAGCTGGACATGCACATCACTAATTTTGTATTTAAAGCGTTTTTTTCTGTTGCGGTATTGAGTTTAACAAGCTTAAGTTTGGCGCACGAAGGGCATCATTCAACAGCTCAGACTGATGGAAAAAATGTACCATCAATGAATCATCAAGCGATGTCTGAGATGGATCATTCACAGCATTCTCCACAAGAGCATGCACAACACATGCAGATGATGGGGAAAATGAACCATGGTCAGATGAATCATGCACAACATCAGGCAACATCTACGGTTAATCATTTACATCATGTACCAGATGCGAATACTCAGCAGAGTTCGCATTATGATCATCGCTCAGAACACGGTGCGCAAATTTATGCGATTACGACGGTGGATAATAAGTGGTTTGTCAATGAAGATGGCACAGGCGGTTTAAAGTCAGAGTTTGAAACCCGTATTGGCACAGATGAAAATAAGGTTTTTATTAAAGTTCATGCCGATAAAGAAGAATCGCATGATGCACATTATGATGCCAAACTTTTATATAGCCGTATGATTTCAGACTTTTGGGATGCACAGATTGGTGCACGTTATCGCAGTGAAAAAGTTGAACTCGATGATCATCGCAAAGACACCGAAGAAAATGTTGATGCAGTGATTGGCTTACATGGTATGGCACCATATTTCTTTGAAACTGATGCTTATCTCTATGCAGGAGAAGACAGTTATGCGGGTTTTAGTCTAGAAACGGAACGTGATTTTCTGATTACGCAAAAGTTGATTATTCAACCTTATTTAGAGTTGGATGCGATCTTTAGTGATGACTCTAAATATGCGAAAAAAACTGGTTTAAGCAGTGCAACCGCAGGGCTTGAAACTCGCTATGAAATCAGTAAAAAGATCATGCCGTATATCGACATTGCCTATGAGTATTCAAAAGGTAATGATGAAACGTCGTGGCAAATAGAATCAAACTCTGAGAAAGGTTGGTTATATGGAGCTGGTGTTAGATTTAGATTTTAATTAATTTAATGATTACTAAATAGCTTTATTTAAATAAAACTCTAGCTTAATGTGGCCGGAAGCAAAATGTTAACTTATTTTGCTCCCTCCCTCCCATTTAACATAATAGAGCTTATACGAAACGTATATTTTAAATATATAAAAATCAGATACTTGTGTTATAGTGATAATGCTCGACGATGTCGAAAAGCTGACTTGGAAACAAGTCGGCTTTTTTATGAGCAGTTTTGATAGTTCTTACCAATAAATCTGACTAAAAATTACGCTTCTCAACTTGATAGATACAATTTTATGATACATTATTGTATATACAAATTTGAATGTTTTTTATGGAACAGTATTTCGAATGGGATGAGGCAAAGAATCGAAAGAATCAGAAAAAGCATGATATCTCTTTCGAGACTGCAAGCCTTGTCTTTGATGATCCATTAAGGATCTCAATCCAGGATAGACATACCGATGGTGAGGAACGTTGGCAAACCATTGGAAGAGTAAAAGGCGTACTAATGGTATTAGTAGCTCACACCATCTTTGATGAAGATGACTGTGAAATCATACGAATTATTAGTGCAAGACAGGTCACTAAAGCGGAGCGAGATAAATATGAGCATGGTTAGATACTCACGCAAAGAACTGAATGAAAAATTCAGCGACAAGCAAGATGCTGAAATTGAACGCTTGCTTGCTAAGGGAACGGTTCCTGACGATCAGCTAGATCTCTCAGATATTCCTGAAGTTACCGACTGGAGTAATGCTGTACGCCACAATCAGTTCTATCGTCCAGTAAAGCAACAAACATCTATTCGTTTAGACGCTGACGTACTTGCATGGTTCAAAGCACAAGGTAAAGGTTATCAGACAC
The DNA here is from genome assembly GCF_022809915.1 of Acinetobacter lwoffii. Taxonomy (GTDB): domain Bacteria; phylum Pseudomonadota; class Gammaproteobacteria; order Pseudomonadales; family Moraxellaceae; genus Acinetobacter; species Acinetobacter lwoffii_M. The sequence goes on from NZ_JALGQY010000042.1 coordinate 4,447, forward strand.
GTATGAATGAAATCTTGCGGGATGCCATGCTAAAAGAATTAAAAAATCATTAATAAAAATGGGAGCTTAAGCTCCCATTTTTATTAAGTTAATATCAATTTAAATTAATCGACTAGATATAACTTGTGTTTTTTCTTTGGTAGCTCAACTTTTTCTAAAGCATCAAATGTTAATTGATTAAAATCTGTTTCAGAAATTCCAATCTCATCAAGCATTTGATTCTTATCGAATTTTTCTTGTGAAGCTAAAACAGACATAATTTTGGGTAACATGAGACTCTCATCACGGTGAGTTTCTTCAGGTTCATTAATGTTGTAACCCAATGAGTTAATCTTAATAGAATTACTACGATTAACCCAGTCACTAATTAGCCCAAGCTTATGAGCTTTGTAGTTAATGGATTTTAGAGACGTTCGCCACACCTTCTTATACTCGATCATATTTTCGAGTGAAAGATAGCGTGGCACAGTCGCAAAAAATGCATCTGTTGGCATTAAAAATTCAGAAGAGAATTGATCAGCTTCAGTTTCAAGAGCACGGTTATCTTTCTTGACACGAATTTTCTTATTATGCGTGTGCATAACAACATGGCCAAGTTCATGGGCACAATCAAAACGAGCTCTTTCTGCTGACTTAAATGTATTTAGAAATATGAAAGGACTACCACTTTCATCATCAAAAAAAGATAGCGCATCAATTTCTTCGATTTCTGTGGGCAATCTAAAAACACGTATTCCTTTTAGCTCACACAATGAAACTATATTATTAATGGGCTGACTACCTAAAGCCCATAAGCCCCTTAGCTCTGATGCTAGATGTTCAGCGTATTTAGGCTCTCCCAAAAATTCAGTGATATCTAAATCTGGGCGCTGAAACTTAGGCAACATTACCTTTTGATTCAAGTATTTATTAATACTAATTGCTAAAAGTGTGTACGCCTCATTAGCTTTTCTATGTTGTGCCTTGATACGGGCAACAGATCTATAAAAGATCTGGTCTGTTTCATGTGGTTGTATTTCATTACTTGTAAAAAATGACTTAGGTAAATTTAATACGCGACATATATCATTTTGATCATTTTCACTGATTTCTTTTTCCACATCCAAAAGTTGCTTTACCTTAGAGATAGAACAACTTAATTTGTCTGCGAAATCGGTATTGCTAAGGCCGCGTAACTCTTTAGCAATACGTAAACGATCTTTATTAAACACATTAACCTCAGATTAAATTACAAGCTGAATATCAAAATCATCAGGTTTAATTTCATTAGATGGTTCTAATACTGGCTTAGGATCAGCTTTCACAGGAAGTGTATTATCTATTTCGAAGGCGATTCTGCAAGTATGGTTACTAGGCAAAATAGAGATTTTTTGAGCTTTTGGATCCTGAACAAAACTGGTTGGATATGCAAACTCAAAAGGAATTGTCGGGATATCAGTACTGATATAGGCTGGATGAGATGCGGAAGGAAAATATAAGATCCATGTCCGTAATTTTGTCTCATCATCATAACTAGACTGGTTTTCCTTAATATTTTTTAAGGTCATAAACCCTTTCTTACAATGTGCTGATACAATTTGGTCAGCAATTCCTAAGGCAATGTTGCCACTCATAAAAATAATTTGTATTTTCTTCGCTGTATTTTCAATTCTTGGCTGACTGTCATTATGAAATACCCAATCAGGATCAGATTGTCGAAGCAGCAAAGCAAGTTGCTCTCCAATTTTTCCCCACCGTGCGATAAAGCGAGCGCGGTTATAGTAAGTATTTGTCCTAAATTCAGCATCACCAATCATGATGGCTTGTCTTACTAACTCAAGATCCGGTAATCCTAATAGTTTTGCTTTTGTGATCGCATCTTCGCCTTTGAAAAAGTCGCAGGGCGTGGGTTCAGAGGGTTGCATTGAGTCTTCATCAAGAAGATTTAAATTCATGAGATATATGTCCTAAAATAGCGAATGTCCATTTTATAACATCATTTGATGTTTTAAAAAAGACATTTAAAATATATTTTCTTATTAAAATTAAAAACTTTTAATCGAAACTCTAATTAGGAATATTTTCTAATTTTAGGTAACAAGCTACTAAGATCCAAGTTTTCGAAAATCAAAACTGTGTTTGATAAAATTTCTACAAATCTATTTATTTAACATAAAATCTCTTATACGCAATTCAGTTGTTAGAACCTGTAACTCCAAAATAGAAATGTCCGGTTTCTCCAAAGTAAAAATGTCCGCTTTTAGAATATGCACTTTTGCAATTTCCTTAGCGGACGGTTTGATATGTTGGTGTCTATGTCGGATAAAGAACTTAAACGATTGTCGGTCTTGCAGGAAATCTGCGATCAACGCATAACTCAATCCCAGCCTGCTCAGCTACTTCATATTTCAGAACGTCAGATCAGACGTTTATTGCAAAAATACAAAACTCAAGGTCCAACTGCATTAGCCCATGCTGCACGTGGCCAAATCAGCAATTCCAGGCTTCCTGAAGAGCTCAGACTCAAGTGCCTCAATCTGGTCGCTGAACAATTCCATGGTTTCGGACCCACTTTAGCGCATGAAAAGCTCACCACCGTTCATGGCTTTGATATTTCAGTTGAAACACTGCGTTCCTGGATGATTGCAGCAGATCTGTGGATTCCTCGCGCCAAGCGCCTGAAACGCCCGTATCAGCCTCGTTATAACCGGGACTGTTATGGTGAACTGGTACAAATTGATGGCTCTTACCATGACTGGTTTGAAGGACGCGCTGCTAAGTGCTGTTTGCTGGTGTTTATCGATGATGCGACAGGCAAATTGCAGCATTTACGCTTCTGTGAGTCGGAATCAGCCTTTGACTATATGATTTCAACACGTTTGTATGTTGAACAGCACGGTAAACCGTTGGCATTTTACAGCGATAAACATTCAGTCTTCAGGGTCAATCAAAGCAGCAAGAAAGACACCAAGATTACGCAATTTGGGCGCGTACTCAGCACACTCAATATCGATATCATCTTCGCCAATTCACCACAGGCAAAAGGACGTGTGGAACGGGCCAATAGAACACTGCAGGACCGTCTGATCAAGGAAATGCGCCTGGAAGGCATTTGTTCGATTGCAGAAGCCAATGCATGGCTGCCCTGCTTTATTGAGCGATTTAATCGTAAATTTGCCAAGATGGCCTTTAATCCCAAGGATCTACACCGGACTGTCACTGAAACTGCTGAGGAGTTAGATGATATTTTTACCTGGCGTGAACCCCGCAGAGTCACGAATAGTCTGACAATTACTTATGATAAATGCGTATATCTCTTGGAAAATACCGAAGAAAATCAAAGATTGATCGGCAAATATCTTGAGTTCCTGGAATACCCAGATGGTACTGTCGCAGTTGAATAACAAGGTCGAAAAATCAATTACAGCATCTTCGATAAATTAAGTCAGCTGAATCAGCGAGAGATTGTTGAGAATAAACGGTTGGGTGCTGTTCTGAATCATATCCAACAACAGCATGAAGAACTGGAACAGCAAAACAAACGTAATCGTTCTCAAAAGATGCCAAGCAGACGTGCACAGAAAACAGCAATTCAAGAACGAAATCTAAATCCTGTGCTTGACTTGGAAATGTCCATATAGGACATTTCTACTTTGGAATAACACCACAAGTTAGAACTCACGCTAGTAACCAAATTTTCCGACTATTATTTTTTGTTCAAAGTAAGAATTTTATATTTTTTTAACTTTAAAATCAAAAACTTAGTCTTTAAGAGTGGAATCCTTGACAGATTTTTTATGTAAGCTATTGTTGAAATTCACTATAAATAAAAAAATCCTATAATCTAACTAATATCATTAAAATCAAATATTTATAAAAATGTAATAAATTTAATAGTCGGAAAATTTATGTTTTCTAGATAAATTTTAAATATTTAGACTTAAGCGACACCGCTAAGAGTGGAAAAGTACGACAGTGGATAGTAAGAATAGACATAGATCTATAACAGATCGAATAATTTATCTTTGACTCAGCTTTAACATAAAATCTCTTAAGTGAAACACTCTTGTTAGAACACACATTACTAACCAAATTTTCCGACTATTATTTTTTTGTTCAAAAACTCAATTCAATATAATTTTTTAATTATTAAAATCAATAACTTAATTTTAAATATTAAAATTCTAGATAGTTTTTTTGGTGTAAGTTTTTTTTTAATGCCCCATAAATAAAATCCCCATAATGATTTTTTTATTTTAAAATCAATATTTTATAAAAAATAAAAAATAAATCCAATAGTCGGAAAATTTGTGTTTTTAATAGAAAAACCTTAATTTTTTTAAAATTGAGACTTATAGGTGTAGAGATTCACCCCTTAGTTACAGCTGAGAGTGGTGGCAGTCCAAATCTAACTAAAAGGTGTCTATAAAATCAGTAGCTATTCAGTCTTGCAAAATATTCACTTAATTTTTGTTATACAAAGCTTTTGAGTAAAGGATGAACCCACATCAATGTAATAGCAATTATCTAACCGGGTCATTTCCTTGACGATCGTATGTCCCAAATAGATAGCATCTATGTTCTCTACAACATCATAATTATCTGAATAGTTCTTTACTCTTCCACGCCCCCATAGTGCATTTGTGTAAGCTGAAACCATTCCTGAAATCCAGTAATCACCTTGCATGATATCTGCTTTAAAAGCGCCCCATTCATGAATATCAATATCTGCATGAACTACTCCTATTCGTTTATCTAGAAGTTCAAGCTCGATAACGATTGGTAAATCTTCAAAGCTTTTGATAATTTTATGCTGCTGATGTGATGACAACTGATAGAACCACTCACCACCATTTCTTTCATGTAAATGTCTAAGCTTTGAATCAAATAGACTTTTAATACACATTTCTTCGTGATTGCCACGAACGGTTCGAAACCATGGTTTTTTAATCAATGAAAAACATTCTAAATTTTCTTTGCCTTTATCAACCAGGTCACCCGTGCATATCAACAAATCTTTATCAAAGTCAAAATCGATAGCGTTGAGATGGCTCATCAGCAAGTGATAAGAACCATGCAAGTCGCCTACTACGAAGATCGATTTGAAAGATGATCCATCTATAATCTGGATATGATTTGTCATGAGGGAGCATCATCCTACTGATTAATAGCATTATGCATGAATAATATTTTAACTAACCACAGACCTTCAACCAACCTTGATCGCAAAAATAGCCCCAGACGAATTTTTACTTTTGGTCAGCCCATTCAGACATGATCTCAATACTAAATAAGTCCCGTATCAGAAATGTGTGTCACCAATCTGACTTTGGTTTTGCCAGTTGCAGTACAGGTGGCTTGTTATTACCTGATGCTCTTTTGCGAACTTTGCCTTTTAGTTTAAGCAACTGTATAGGTGAAAATGACTCTTCAGGTATTAAAACATTGAAATTATTAATCATGTTTAATGCAGCTAGAATTGCAATTAAATCCGAGAGTTTCGCATTACCTTTCTCAGCATTTAACACCGTTCTTCGACTGATCCATGCTTTACTCGCAACTTCAGCTTGTGTCATATCTCGATTTAATCGAATGCGTTTTAAGCGCTCTCCCAACACTGATGCAATATATACTGGACTGTCATTTTCAGAATACATCATTATTCATCACTCACATTTAGATATTTTATGACCTTATGGCATAGAAAAATCTAGTCAATCCTAAAGTCGTTAAGTCCTAATATTGCACATATCCTGTTTTAATTGCCAGTTATGTGCAAACATCTGTACCTAATACCATATAGATTCTTTCTGATACACACTGAGAATGAGGAGCATGCCATTTTTATCTTCTCCATTGGCTCATAGAACCTCTCTTTTTTATAATAAAATAAATTGAGCTCCTGACATTCTTTGATTATTTATTTTTCAGTTTTTATAAGAACTACTGATCAGGACCTTGACGCACTGCTCTTTACTGGATAACCTTATTTCAACACAGCAAAATCTGTGCTCAGGCGTGAGAACCTGATAAAATCTAGGTGCAATTAAATGTCGCACTTGCGGCTATTTTTTTGCCTACTGTTAAGCAGTTCTTATGGTAGCTTAGCAGGGCAGCTTCGTGCTGGCTGATCCTAGATTCAGTATTCTCACCCCTGTTAAGTTGCCTCCATTACCGTGAGAAGTGATGGAGATAATTAAACTCTTATCTAGGAAACTGCTATGCGTACTAAATTCAATGATGCAAACCCATGCATGCCAAAAAACCTCGCTAAACAGCTGATTATCGAAGGTGCTAAAGTTCTGAACCATCAACAGCGCCAAGCCTTGCTCGATATTTTCATGGCTTTAGATCAGGCGGAAAAAACAGCTGAAAAGATACTTCAGCAACATGCTGTAGCTCAACAGAGCACCTACAACTTTTCTCAAGTTCACGAATGCCAAGATGAAGACAATCAGGAATATTGGTCAGGTCATTACCATGATTCTTACAGTCAAGAATATCCAGAAGATTGGGTAAAACGGACTCAGTCCACCCCACGTCGTCATAAGTTCCCTAAGACTGTTTACTGATCGGCGGGGGTGTCTCTTTAAAAGTAGGCATCATAATCCGAGCTACTCGACCGAGTTGGCTCGGATTCTCTTGGTGAAAGTACTGCATCATTTTGATGATCTAGATGTGAATCTTCGGATAACTCGGTTAGCCTTTGGGCCAGTTTTGCTCGAACATCCTGAACCATATCTCCCAGATATTGCTGTGCCTCGTTTAAGTCAATTGTTGGCCCTATCTTTAGGTTAGTGGTATTGAGTTCTTTAATATGCAATTCAACGACTGTCATCAGGTTCTCAAACCCCTCAGTTTCCCCGGTATTCATCCGAGGCAACTGTACCCTGAACTCATTTAAACATTCTTCTATAAAGTGGATGTATCCCTCCATATTCATTTTTTTACTTTCGGGTACGATGTTTGGATCACATAAGTCATGAAAGCAGCCTTCAGCCTTATTTGCATATATATACGCGTCATCCAAATATAAATCTGTATATCGTATTTTCATTTTCTTCAATTCGGCACTGATAGTTTTTATCACAAGAGGATCATTTTTTGGTTGGTTACTGGCCTCTATTTCTGCTTTAACTCTTCTAACATGCTCAATAAGTTTTCGGTGTTCAGCTCTTCGTCTTGCAAGGTTGACCAGTCGATCGATTCCAACTGTTTCAAGGCGTTTAGATACGGTCTTAAACTGCTCTGGAGTTCTTCCTGTATCAGTGGGCGAAGGTGTGAGCTGGTCAATAACAGTTTTAAACGTAGCTCTAATTCGCGCCCAAATACTGTTAAAGAATCGATTAGTTCTTTGTAAGATATCTCTTTCTTGATTTCGTCTTGATAGCGCCTGAGGATCTTGTCTCTCTCGATTAGTTTCTGCTTCATATCGTTCAGTTTCTTCATCATAAGAATGTTTTCTTTGCGCATAAGCTCCTGATAGTCGTTCTGAAGCTTTTGTGACTTCATGAGTTCGTCGATGTATGCTTTTTGGGCTTCGAAGACCTGCTGGTAATGCCGGGCTTCCTGCTGAAGTACTTCCGTTTTTTGTTCCAAAGCTTGAATCATGCCCTTTAGCTGGAGAATCAACTGGTTTTTTTGGGTTTGTAACAATGTTTCTATCATGTTGCACTCCGATATTTAGATAAAATCCCTGAGCAGTGACAGCATGCTGAATATGCCGAATATCCCAAGACACCACAGTATTTTTTTGCATTGCTGATGGAGCTGCTGTATCAAGCTGATTCCATCTCCAAGCTGATGGCTTAACTCTTCGGCTGATTTCGCTTGAGAGCTGTTGTTGCGGCATTGCTGCTGTATTTGTTTCAGCAATGGCATTATGTTGAGAAGGTCGTTGCGTAGTGCACTGCTGTTCTGTTGCTCTTGCTCGCTGATCTGCTGTATCTGGTGGAGTAATTCCCTGTTCCTGCTCAAATCGCTCTGTAGATTTTGCAAGATTTTCTGTTGGCGCTGATGTAGCTTCAGAATGTCCTGAAACTGGGTGTCGGTTTTGATGTTGTACAACATCAATTCCAGATCGATAGTCTGGGTTTCTGCCAAGCTCTGCTTTAACTGTTGCTCCAGGCGCTGCCGATAATCCTGATAGTGGTTCGAGAGAGTCTCCAGTCGCAGGAATTCCGGTTCGATAATATTTTTGGTGATACGTAAAACGTTTTCTTCGAACTTGTTCAAGTCGCTTAAGGCATTCTGTGAGTTCTGCTGAAGGTGCTGCAAGTCCTGCCGGATGTCCAGGCAATACTGCTCGTGCTGCTTCCGGTCCTGCTCGATTTTTTCGGTAAGCATCGAATGAAAACTCTGCATGATAAAACTTCCCTTTTAAACGGTCTGTTCCATAACTGGTCTTAAGTGAAATGTAGTGATCATCTTTTCGACTTAACTCACCAAGTTCGGACAGACTCTTGAGCAAATCATCTCGGTTATTGATGATTCCATAGACAATGCGTTGTTCTACATATTGGTGAATTAACTCCAGACGGGTCTTTTTGGGCAGATGCTGCATACCGGCTTTAATTGCAGCTGCGTTTTGCATCTCATGATGATTTTTAAGTTTTATGCTCTTTATACGGGTAGGGTCATCAGGTCTTGCCCAACCATATTTATGGTTTAAAAAATCACGCAGTGGGTCAAAGTAATGATGATGTCCTGGTGGAGCAATGTTTAATGATTTTCCTGAATTCAGTTCAATTCGAGGGACCAGTATATGTAGATGGCGTGAGCCATTATCCTCAGCATGCATTACAGCTGTCATGTGATATTGTTCCGGACTCAATCCGGCAAAAGCATGTTCCTCAAACAGATCCAGAACTTCTTCAAGCTGTGCATCTGATACATGGTCTTCGGGCGACCAGGCAATCACTGCAGAGGTGTAGCAGTATTGAAACTTGATACTTTCAGCAATGATCGCAAAGGTGGCAGGATCTCCTCTCAGGATTTTTACTCCTGCTCGCCGGTCACCTTGATGATCCTGCTCACCTGTTACATAGGCTGCTGCCAGCTTTGGATCGCCTGTGCCTGACTTTAAAAATTTGATAAGCATAATCTATCGATCCTCCATTACCCGTTGAATTGCTTTTGCTTTTCTGTTTTTCGCAAGCTGATCAGAAACAAAATATTTTGGGAGCACAGGAAGATATTGATGTAAATCAGACTGAATCGTGACCAGAACATCCACGCAATCGACAAAGGAAAACTTCTGAATGTCTTCAGTTTGTTGAAGACATAAGAAGTTCAGTGAACGTGCAATCTGGTTGATATTATTTCCGATTCGGCCAAGTTCCAGTAAGAGTTGAGGGTCGGCACTGGGTACCGGGCGACCCACTGTATTTTTTAAGGATCTTTTTTTGAGTGGTACGGACTGCCACAGCTTAGAAGGTTCACTAAGGGCTTGTTCTTCACTGGTCCGGTGAACAAGTGGCCAACATCGACATAACTCGCGCTGAATAAGGATATGAATCAGCTTGGTAAAACCAATTCCATGTTCCTGAAGAAAACTATCTAACTGCGCCCCCTGTTCAGCATTAAAACGAAGTCGCTTCGTGATTTCACGTTTGGTCCTTTTCATTTATCTATCCTGTTCAGACTGGTGATTTATGGGGTCTTAGGGGGTCGCCCCTAACAAGCCCTGTTGCGTACCAAAAGTGAAGTTCGTAGAACTTTATTTTTGTAGCTACAGGTAGGCTTGCTTAATAAACTGCTCTTTTTAAGAACAATTTCCCCCTCCTGAACCTTAAGCATAGAGGAATTAAAAAATTCAAATCCCATCCGTCGAATTTCGGTTTTTTTTGAACGAAATCATCTATTTTTTTTGAAAGAGTTACTTTATTTCTTAACCGGGAACGAGTTGTAAATCAGCGTTCAATCTCGAATTAATGTTCATTGATATAGTTTTATATCTAAAACATCTTAAAAAATTTGAAATTGGCTTGAAATCATGCAGATTTTTTTATAAAAATGTGTTGAGGTTTATTTTTTTATTTATTTTTGAGTCAGTCATCAAATTCATATCGTTTTCAGCATCGTATTCTTATTTTCAATTAATTTGTTTTCCCTGCTAAATAAAATATTTTTTACATAAATATCAATTAATTAATAATTAATTATAAAGAAAAATAACACACATCTATCCTTCAAATTTCAGGTTTAACTCGTGACATGTAACGTTTTAATTTTGGGGATGTAACACTTTTGTTTTTGTTAGAAACGGACGGTTTTTTGTTAGAAACAGACAGTATGTGAAGTGCATCACAATTTTTTAAATTTATTATTCTGTCTTATGAAATTAATACATAAATTCTATTAATAATTATTGCGCAGCAGCCTTTTTCAAACAAAAAATTTCTGCATAGGCTGCTTTTAAAGAGTTCAGATATATTGTTGCTTTCAAAGCAAAATGACTCATCTTATAATGGATCTTTAATTGCTCGAACTTCAGTACACTGCAAATTGATAAGATCAAATAAGGACTTTATGAGGCAATTCCCCCTAAAAATAAAAGGATCTAAAAGTGGAATTTTCTCTTAAGATACAAGCAGGAAATTCTGTATGAAAACATCTAAAATTACTGACAGTCAGATCATGTCCATTTTGAAACAGGCAGAATCTGGTACACTTGTAGCTACTCTTTGGCGTGAACATGGTATGAGCAATGCTATATTCTATAAATGGCGTGCTAAATATGGCGGTATGGATACTTCATTAATAGAGTTGGAAGCAATGTCTGTGATAAGTGAAACCTGCTACCGTTATCAGGCTAAACTTAGCGATGACAATACATTTATTGCAGAACAGCTTATTGAACTCACTGAGGAAAATCCCGATTGGAGTTTTGGTCTGTGCTTCTCGTATTTACAGCATGTTAAGAGTCACTGCTAGAATCACAAACGGGTTTACCGCATTTACTGTGAGTTGGTACTGAATCTGCGTATTAAACCGAGAAGAAGACTAAAACGGCATGCGCCTGAACCATTGAAAGAACCATCCTAGAAAATCAGGTTTGGTCATTAGATTTTATGCATGATCAACTTTCCGATGGTCGCAAGTTTCGATTATTGAATGTAATTGATGATTACCGTCGAGAAGGTTTAGCCATTGAAGCAGGATTCTCATTACCGAAAATCAGGGTTATTCGTACGTTGAATCAGTTGCTGGAGTGGCGAAAAAAGCCGTTAGTTATTCGGTGTGACAATGGCCCGGAGTTTATCAGTCATGAATTTGTACGCTGGGTAACTGAACAAGGTATTCGTATTGAATATATTCAACCAGGTAAGCCACAGCAGAATGCGTATATTGAGCGTTATAATCGGACTATACATTATACTTGGCTAAGCAAGTATCTATTTGACATACTGGAAGAAGTACAAGATTATGCAACGATTTGGCTGTGGCATTACAATCATGAAAGACCACCTCTAATGGCTGCTTAACCTCTACTTTTAACTTCGGTTATTAATGCTCGAAATCTGCTCAGGGCTCTCCACCCGTGATTCGCAATGCTCATCACGGGTGGAGAGCCCTGAGCAGATTTCGGCAATATTCACCCTACCTTCGCCAATAAAAATTGACACAGGTATTTGAATATTGCCGTTGTTGCTCTTCACGGTATGGAGCCGCCTTTCGCTTTCAATCGACACGCTCAGATTGCGTTTAGTCTGAGTCGCAAGAGAGTATTTTGGATCTAACTATCCACCCGCACACGCCTTTCTCTCTCATTGGCTTGTTATCTCGGCGAGGGAACTACCCAACATGCCACTTAAACAATCGACCAACGTATTCCCTGCGCCCTTTCCCCAGTGCAATTCTTCAGATAGGAAAGCGATTATAAAATCTTTAGCCTTTGATGCCTGCCGTCACTTATCCACCTGCACATCAAAGCCACGAAGAAGATCAAGCCAACATATAAACAGTTGCACTTACAAACTTAATCTTTTGTACAGACGTAGTGAACGAACCCATAGGTTTAAATTGTATTACGAAGCACATTTAACGAAATTTTTTATATCTGAGGCATTGAAATCAAAACAATTTCTCAAAAAATTAGACTGTGTACAAAAAAATTTACATATAAACGGTTGTACAAAAGAATAATTTATTTAAAATATGAGGAACTGGCAGTTACAAGCCTCTGGTGATTATCTGTACGAGTTTCAGCTCTACAGATCTTTCGTTAAAAGATACTGGTAATATCATTTAACTGTAACGCCAATCAATTTAATACAAAGGCCCTTGTTAAAACAAGGGCCTTTGTATTCCAGTTACATAAAAAATGAAATTAGCTATGTTAATGGGCTGAACCGTACCGGGTTTGTCGGAAACTCAGTATTCTGAGAGAATGTTCCGATGACAAAATTAAAATATACTCCTGAAATCAGAGAAAGTGCAGTTCAATTATTGATTGAATCTGAAAAACACTATCCATCTAATTAGGCTGCGATCACTGCTATTGCACCTAAAATTGGTTGTACTCCTGTTTTATTCAAAACCATGTGTTTAATTGACTGATCGGTTAGCTCGGAAATATCCACAAGATCACCAACCACTTGTTGTCCTAGCTATTCACGATGAGCACCTTTAGGGATTTCCTGCATGTTTTGAGATTCTTCAGAACTAACAACTAAAGGCAACCTATCCATATCTAAGACCTCCATTAAAAGAAGTAGTGGCATAGCACATAAGCTTAAGCTAAAACCAAGTACGGGATCTAAGAAGGTGAGTTTCAGCAACATGCTCGTGCTTGAACAGTTGGCAAATGAATTATCTACTACTTAACTTTTTTACAATCCAATTGCAATCAATTAACAACTATATTAGTTGTTATATAAAACTAATATAATTGCATGATGCTACACCTCAAGACCTATCTCTTTGAGGACACCAGCATACTTTCCGACAATCTGGGCATCTTGTAATTCGATCAGAAGCCTTTTCTCTAGATCAGCATAGCTTTCCCCTACTGCAGCTTTTTGGCTTGCAAATGGATCATGGTGAGCTAGCTTGTTGGCAAAGAATTGAATCTGCTTGTCTGTTAGCTTCTTAGTTTTGGTGTGAGTGACTTCCTTAGGTTGCTGCTTAGTTGTGAACGTAAATGAGAAGCCACTAATAACACGTCCATTTTTATGTTGCTCATAAGAAGCAATGATATCTGTTAGTTCATTAATTTGGTTTAATGCTGTATCGAGTACTCGGGCTTTGAAGTTCGCCATTTTGACATAGTCATCCTCTGCTAATCCAAGCTTAAAGCGAAAGTCGTCTAACTCAAACATAGGTGTCTTGCCAACAGTACGCCATTGGATCAGTAACTCGTAAAGACGAATTGCGTATTTGCTTGTGAGAGAACTGATCTGTTTAAGCTCATAAGCAGTAAAAGACTTCTCTAGCTGTGTAATCAATGGAATTACATCTGGTGCAAAAGTTAGCTCTACAATCCCGGCTGAATCAACATAGGCTATTTTGGAAACCCAGCGTGATTTCACGATCTTTTCCTGCTGAGTCCCCTCATGGATGCCCTTGTAACTGAATTTGCGCTCAAATAGATTGCTAGCTGCGTTTTTAAGCCCCTCATAGGCCGCATGCTTATCCACATTAAACTGCTTCATATAATGATGAGCATGAACCTCTAAGGTACTATTAGCGTCCACATTCTTGCTTAGCTCTCTTGCCTGCACAATTGCCAGGAGAATCAGTCGTTGTTCTGTTGTATCCAAATTATAGCTGGCATTGATTAACGCATTATCCTTAACTACAAGCTCATTTTTCACTGAAACTTCCCCATATAATCATCCAATTAGCATACATCAATCAACAGTGTAGACACAAGGTGGGAAAATGTAGACTTGAAGGTGGGAAAATGTAGACTTGAAGGTGGGAAAATGTAGACTTGAAGGTGGGAAAATGTAGACTTATAAGCTCTGAAACACTTGCTATACAAGGATTACAGAGGACTTAAAAATAAAAATATTAAAAATATTAAAAATAAAAGAATTACTGTTTAAAAATTTAAGATAATTTCTTGTTTTACGAGTATCAATTTACACTGATGAATAGACTTCCGTCATAAATCAAAAAACGTACAATTTATTTGATCTTAAAGTAATCAGCAAAATTATTTAATTCAAGGG
>NZ_JALGQY010000091.1:0-817 GCF_022809915.1 Acinetobacter lwoffii
CCATCGTTTGCCTACAGCACCCAACTTGTTGGATCGCCAATTTGCAGTTACTCAGCCTAATAAAGTCTGGACAACAGACATTACCTATATCCGCACTAAAGAAGGTTGGTTGTATTTATGTGTGATGCTAGATTTATTTAGCCGTCGTATCGTGGGGTGGCAAACCAGCCATCGAATAGACCGCCAGTTGGTGTGTGATACGTTTAACTATGCAATGGCTCGTCAGGGTTATCCAACTGGTGTTATGGTTCATTCGGACCAAGGCTCACAGTACTGTAGTCGTGATTTTAGAGCGCTGTTACTGAAAAATGATTGTACTCAGAGTATGTCTAGACGTGGAAACTGTTGGGATAATGCAGTGACTGAAAGCTTCTTTCATACATTAAAAGGTCATGTGGTACATGGCAGTGTGTTTTCGACTCGAAAAGAGGCGAATGCGGTCTTGTTTGATTATATTGAGATTTATTACAATCGGGTCAGAAGGCATTCTGCAAACGGCTGGTTAAGTCCAGAAGCCTTTGAACAGAAATATTTCAAGAATTTAGAGGGATCGATTGTCCACGATACTGTCTAGGATCAGTAGTTTATATTTAATTCAAATATAGAGATAAAATATTTGAGATATAAAAGCCCAAATCTCTTAAGATACCAGCTTCAAAGCAAGTATAAGTTTTTGGATTAAATTACAAATGGACAGAAATCTTTCAATAGATATCTTTAAGATGTGCTTGGCAGTTTTTGGGTAGTGTTCAAAAAACTGTGTCATTTCCTTAAACTGTTAAAAACAGGAATGATGCATTATGGCAACTACATTTGA
>NZ_JALGQY010000043.1:0-18520 GCF_022809915.1 Acinetobacter lwoffii
AAATAAGGTAGCTTAACTAGAGCAGAGTATCACTTATAAATAAGCTTTTAGTTGTTCAAACATGTGGGACCACCTCTGCAGGAGCTGCTTTTGCCAGTTTAATCCTGACAGGTAATGAAGCTATTTCTAGAAAATCAATTATAAATTTAATTGACGGTGAACTACCAATAAGTGAAGTTAAACAACTTCCTGGCACTGAAAAAATTGATCTAGTTTTAGGCTCACGCCTTTTTCGATCTAATGGCGTAGAACGTTTTACTTACATTCATCGTCGAATTGGTGAGTTCTTGGGAGCAAAATGGCTAGTAAAACTAGCTGATACTAACCGAAAACGTAAGCGTCTTCTATCCTTGTTCCATAGTCATGAATTTGTTCCGAGTAACTTACGTGGTTTACATTCATGGCTACTGAGTGACCCTACTTTAGTCTCAAGTATTATTAAAGTAGACCCTATAGGTATTCTTGAATATGGTGATGTAGGAACCATAACAGTAGAGCAAGCTCAGACTCTACTAAATAGTATTCAAGATTTAGCTGAAAATAATCCTAGTTTTTATAACTTTTATAATAGAAATGGATACAGCATTCGAGCCTTCACAACGCCAATAATCTTATCTCAAATCCAGAAAATTATAATTCAACCTGATACTCCCTTTGGCTTTAGACTTTTTCTAATAGACGTTATTAAAGGATATCAACTTCCAAATGATTTTATCCAAATATTAACTAACCTTATTAATGATTCCAAAATAGAATTTGCAATACGTAAATCAGCTGGTGAAGCTTTAGCTGTTCAAGAACAATTTATAGATTGGCCTAGTATATATACGCCCCTATTTCAATTAGGTGATGAGTCATCTATTAGATTAGCAATAGAGTTATTAGATGATACTGGCTACAACAAAACCAATGATGATTTAATTGCTAATCTTGCTATTTCATATTTAAAAATGAATAGTAATACTGTCGGACCATTGTGGTATTTACAAGAAAATCTACCTTTAGAACAAATTGAAAATATTCTAAATTCTTTTATTATCGGAGTTAAAACTTTAGATAAAAATGATTATTCAGAAATTAAAAGTGAAGCCAAAAATTTTGCATATCGATTAATTCTAAGATTTATAGAAAATTATGATATCACTCCTAAAAAGCTATGGGATTGGCTAAAACCTTTTGGGAAGGTATTTGGATATCAAGATGAAAATGTTCAAAAGCTAGCAAAATTTTTAAAAAATGATTACAAATCAAAGCAAAAATTACAGTATATGGTTTTGCTAGATTTACCATCTGAAGAAAATATTTGGCAAAGAAGCATGTATCTTTCAAGCCGATCTTCTGGTTTAACTCTTACTCCTGAAGATCTAGTTTTTATTCTTAAACAATTATATTTAATAAATTCTACAGATGCTCGCTGGAAAGAAATTGTTCAATTAATACGACATGATGGTGAAATTGGCAAGGAGGTAAGAGATGCTGCGTTACCCTTTACTCTTAATAACAAGAATGATCAAAATTGGTTAAATCAAATTTCCGTCGTTGAATTAGAAAATTGGCAAATTAAAGATCTTGAACGTAAAAAACAAACCGAAGTCAAAAAAACTGCTGATAGAGCCAAGCAAAGATTATTTTATATTCCAAATATCGACCGATTACGCCAAGGTGAATATGAAATAATACTTAAACCAGCCAAAGTTTATTTATCTCTGTTTACTGATATTAGTAAAGAAATACCGCCACATGAACGCATATCTGATTGGGTGGGAGCTGATATTTCTGAAGCATGTATGGATGGCTTTGAAGCAAACTTAGTTAAGAATCCACCTGATGTTAGTGCACAAGATATTGCAATTATTTTGCCTCAAGGGAAATTCTACCAAGTAGGTTATATTCTACTAGTTGCATTAGCTGAACGTGTTAGAAATAATAAATATTTTCTTGACCTACCAAATGAAAGACTAATAGCTGCTTACCTTCTTCTATCACATCGTCGGTATGATGAGATTGCTGGAATCAATAATCTTTATACATATATTATTGAAGAACTTCAAAAAAGAGGAATTTTCAAAGAAGCAATACAAACTTTTTATGAACCATACTTTATAGCTCAATGCACTCATATTGGTGGGCTATCACAATTTATGAGAAAAGCAGAATATGCTGAATTAGGTACTGAATTAGCAACAAATTGGTTGAGTAAATTTAAAAATCTTAATATCGAGGATGAAAAGGAACTTGCTGATTGTTTACTACACAATGGAAAATTTGAAGAATTGAAACAGCTTGTTCCTTCCTTAGATTTATTAGCTGATGAAGAACGACTAAAATACTGGATATCTGTCAGCATACTTATAAATTTCAAAGAAACAATCAATAGTCTAGGAAATCAACCAATTGATAAAAGTTTTATTTGGACTTTACGAGATAGAATAACTGGTCGCTACAGAGAGAATCATTATAAAAATCTATTAGATACCAATCAACTTGAGTGGATTATTACAACTTTCCGCAAATTATGGCCAAATGTAGGTCAACCTATAGGAGGAACATTTGGGGATACAAATCCTTGGGATGCTTCTGAATTCATGGTTCAGCTTATTAAACTATTAGGTAAAAACTATAGTGATGAAGCTTGTAAAGCAATGGAGCGTTTAAAAATATCATCTTTCGACGAATACACAGACTTAATTAAAACAGTACAGTATGAACAAAAACTTATTCGTAGCGAGCATCGCTATATATCACCAACGATTAATACAATTAAAGCATTTATTAATAATGATAATCCTCAATCAATCACTGATTTACAAACAGTCATATTAGATGAGCTAAGTATCGTTCAAGCAAAAATTATGAGTGATGATGCTGAATCTTGGCGTGGATTTTTAAATGATCAAGGTAAGCCTTTTAATGAAGAACGATGTCGAGATCATCTAATTGGTTTACTTCGTCAAGGTGATAAAATAATCACATATGAACCTGAAGTACATGTAGCAGATGACAAAGAAGTTGATATCACTTGTGCTGTAGGCAAACTTCGTCTACCAATTGAAATAAAAGGTCAGTGGCACCCTGACCTTTGGACTGGAGCAGACAAGCAACTTAATAAATTATATGCCACTGATTGGAGAGCTGAAGATAGAGGTATTTATCTAGTACTCTGGTTTGGAGAGAGATCTGATAATAAAAAATTAAAAACACCAGGGAGAGGTAAACTCAAACCTAATACCCCTCATCAACTACAAGAAATGTTGGTACTAAATAGTCGACCAGCTCAGGAAGGTAAAATTAATATAGTAGTTCTTGATTGCAATAGAACAAGACTTTGAAAACACATTTTCAAAAATTGTCATAGGTTGTGTCGTTTTATCCAAAAAATGACATAGGTTGTGTCGCTGATCAATGTCATTATGCGTCGCAACTACACTCAAGTCATTGAAGTTAATAAACTCGAAATGACAAACAATGTGTCGCATGACGTTTACCGTCACGCGACACATAAGTTGTCATTTACGACTCATAGTTTGTCATAAAAAACCGCCAATACTGGCGGTTTTTTTACATCACATAACAATTAAAATTCTTTTGTCACACTCAGACCAGCACTCCAGTTCCGCCCTTCTGCCGGCTCATAATAACGTCCTTCTGGTCTACTACTTTCATTAACAATCACCGAACCAGAATAATCTTTATCAAACAGGTTATCGACACGCGCAAAAGTATTCACCGCCCAATCTTGCATTTTCCAGTGATAACCTACATTGGCACCAGCGACTGTGTAGCTTGGTGCAGTATCAGAATTTAAGTCGTTCACATAAATCTTATCGGAGTAACGCACATCGAGTCCTGCATGTAAGCCATTTTCAGGCTTCCAGCCCAGACTTAAAAATGCCTGATTTTTGGCAATCCCCGGAATATAGTTCCCGGCTGCAATAGCGGTAACCGTACCGATTGCGGGAATTTCAGCATCAAAAGTAGCATCTATATAGCTATAGCTGGCTTGAGCAGTGAGATCACGCCAAAGGTTTTTGCTCCAGGAGAGTTCAACACCTTCTCTTAAAGTTTTATCGGCATTACGGAAGGTCGATCGCCCATTATCATTTTCTGCAGAGACAATATCATTCTCAGTTTGGATGTGGAAAATAGCAACAGTGAAATCACCTAAAATATTGGCAGACTTTAAGCCAATTTCATAAGTTTCACTTTCAGCGGCTTTTAAACTAAAGCTGCGGTTTTCTGCAGTATTTGCAGGATAAGACATTTCAGTAAAGGTCGGCGTTTCAAAGCCTTGTGCATAACTGACATAAGTCATCAGCTCAGGTAAAATCTGCCAGCTTAACGCAGCTGAAGGCAAGAATTTATGATAATCGGTTTTACCTGAATTATCGCCATTCGCCAGAAACTTGTCTGTAGACTTGAAATGTACATTGCTATAACGTAGCCCTGCATCTAAAGTCCAATCGGGAGCAAAGTGATAAGAAGCTTGCAAATACGGATCTAAATTCCATAGGGTATTATCTTCATCTCGACGCAGTTCACCTTTAACCCCCAAGCGATCACCTAAAAAGTTTTGATAGCCTTTACGGTCTTCGGTCATCGCATCAATCGCAACACCAGCAATCAGTTTTAAATTTGGTAAAACTTCTTTGCCTGTCCAGCGTAAATCTGCCCCATAAAAATTACGGTCAAAATCAATCACGCCACCCACATGATTAACTCCACCTTGTGCTGTACGAGGAATCGATTGATATTGCGTGACTGCGCGCTGTCCCCAGTAGGCCATGCCATACAGTTCATGCTGGTCATTGATCGGTTTATTCCAGGTCAAACCTGTTTGCAACTGCTCAATTTCTTTACGTGCATTATAAAGAAGGACGTTGGTCGCGACCTGTCGGGGATTGACCTTCCACTGTTCTCGGGTTAAACCGCCCGGATCATCCGCTGCAATTTTAACGTAGTTATTCATCCAGTTGATTTTAGAACCATCTTCCAGATCCCAAGTCAGCTTGGCATTATGCAGAACTTTATGTGCACTGCTGTGGTCACGGTAACCATTGGTATCAAAATAAGAGGAGCTAATGACATAGCTTGGCTCTGAAGCATTCTCTGAACCGCCTTGCAAAACCAGCTTGGTCTGCCCTTTGTTCTGGCTCCCTGCAGAATGCCCCAGTTCAATTGAGTCAGCGCCTTGCCCTTCCCTTGTGGTGGTTAAAATCGTTCCTCCGGAAGAGTTGCCATACAGTGATGAAAATCCACCACCCAATACTTCAATATGGCCCAGACTATTCAAGTCAATATTCGAGGTTTGCCCCTGTCCATCCGGCATTGTTGCAGGGATTCCATCTACATATAAACGCACACCACGCACACCAAAACTGGAACGTGCCCCAAAGCCTCGCATCGAAATTTGTAGGTCTTGGGCATAGTTTTCACGATTGTTTAACTGTAATCCCGGAACGCCTTTTAATGTTTCCGAAAGATTCACATTCATGCTGTTATCTTGTTCTTGATTCAGATAATACACTGACGCCGGTGTGGTCAATCGCTCCCGATCTGTACGGGTCGCTTGAATGACAATCGTGTCTAACCTTTGGACTTCTTGTGTATCATTTTCTGCATAAATGTTCTGACCTGCGCAAGCAATCAGGCAGGACAAGGTCGATCTCACGAATGGAAATTTCGGGCTTTGGTACATAAATGACAGGCCTTATTTGAAAGTGGTTTAATGCGGCAAATACCTTATCGAGATGGCGTACATCTCATGATTCAACTCATTTTGTTTTAAGCATCGATACCAAATAAGTATGCTAATTCGATGACATATAGTTCGCTCAATGAATAGGAATATTTTGAGCTTAAAAATTCTGTGTTCGATAAATTTAGACTTAATTAATCCTTTATCTGAATTTCGCTTAAAATCAGCCATATACAAAGCATATTATTTTAATGCGATCTGAATGAAATTGAGCTTTCAGCAACAAATCAACATCATTTCTCTGTGTCCTTAAAACTCGATGTAGGCATTCAACAATAGCGTATAAAAAAGCCTGACGAATCAGGCTTTTTTATACTGAATTAAAAGTTCAACTATTTATTATCTGGCAAGGCATAAGCCACCAGAGAGTCGCCCATTTTAGTCCCAAAGGAACCATGACCACCTGCCATAATGACCACATACTGCTTGCCATTGGCTTCATAGGTCATTGGTGTAGCCTGACCACCTGCAGGTAGACGGCCTTTCCACAACTCATCACCGTTGTTCACATTGATGGCGCGAATGTAGTTATCTTGAGTTCCGCCCACAAACATCACGTTGCCCGCAGTTGAAATAGGACCTCCCAACATCGGCACACCCATTTTGAATGGCGGCAATGGAATGCCCGGCATACTGTCACGAATGGTACCGATGCGGCGTTTCCATGCCACTTCATGAGTATTTAAGTCCACACCTGCAACAAAGCCCCATGATGGCTGTTTACACGGTAGACCGAATGGAGACAGGAACGCACTGATTTCAACGCCATAAGGCACACCATACATCGGTTGAACGCCGGCTTCTGTACCTGCACCTTTAGCCGTCTTAGGACGGTTCGGATCTTGAGGAATCAGTTTTGATACAAATGGCAGGCCAATCGGGTTGGTTAATGCAATTTGACGGTCCGGATTCACCGACATACCACCCCATTCAAACACACCTAGGTTACCCGGGAAGACCAGCGTCCCATTTTCAGAAGGTGGGGTATAAATGCCATCGTAATTCAGTTTGTGGAAAGCAACACGGCAGACCAACTGGTCAAACATGGTCGCACCCCACATCTGTTTATCGGTCAATTTATCTTGTGGCGCCAGATTAAAGTCAGAGAACGGTTGAGTTTTAGAATAGAACTCGCCTTTGGTTTGAGGTCCACGCTTCACAGATTGTGGTACCGGTTTCTCGGTAATCGGTACAATGGCTTTACCATTACGACGATCCAGTACAAAAGCATTCCCGGTTTTGGTCAAGACATAAATGGCTGGAACCATATTGCCGTTTTTGTCTTTAATCTCGGTCAATGTCGGCTGTGAAGGTACGTCCATATCCCACAAATCATGATGGGTAGTCTGGAAATTCCATACCAGCTTACCAGTCGTCGCATTCAGGGCCAGCATCGAGTTGGCATAACGCTCGTCCAGTTCAGTCCGGTGACCACCGTAAATATCCGGTGTACCGACACCCGTTGGTACGTAGACGATATCCAGCTCTGCATCATAGGCCAAAGGTGCCCATGCATTAGGTGAATTATGTACAAATTTTTGACCCGGTGCAGGAATCAAATTCGGATCTTCAGCGCCTGTGTCAAATACCCAAAGCAGTTCACCGGTATTCACGTCATAACCACGGATCACACCCGATGGTTCTTCAGTTGAATAGTTGTCGGTAGTTGAACCCGCAATAATAATGGTGGTGCCGGTTACTACAGGCGGTGAGGTTGGAATATAACCGCCCGGATATGGGAATGGCATATCTTTTTGCAGATCGACTTCGCCATTTTTACCAAAATCAGAACAGACTTTACCGGTGGTCGCATTGACCGCCACTAAACGCCCATCATTGACCGGTAAAATGACTTTTTGTGGACATTCAGCAGAGCTGCTTTTTTTCGCAGCGAGACTGCTTTCAAAACCAGCCGTATTGTTGACATCATAATAAGACACGCCACGGCAGGTTAAATGCTGATAGGTATGATCGGCTTTCAGTTTTGGATCATAAGTCCATTTCGCCTTACCAGTTGCCGGATCAAGCGCAGTCAATTTCTGGTGAGTGGTACAGATGTACATGTTGTCACCCACCTTGATTGGAGTAACCTGATTGGTGGTTTCACCCGAGTCATTTTCAGTCTTGAATTCGCCCGTGTGATATTCCCAAGCCACCTGCAAATCTTTGACGTTTTCAGTATTAATCTGCTTTAAGGGTGAATAACGCAAACCGGACTGGGTACGACCATAAGCTGGCCAGTCTTCATCTGCCACACCGGGAATTGGCTGGTGGGTTGCGGGCTGCTGGGATTTTAATTCACCGCGAATTTCTTGCGGGTCATTAAATACAGCATAAATCATGACGGCAATAGTAATGGCCAATGAAGCACCCAAGGCAATTTTCGCACCTTTGCTTTGATCAAAGCCACGTGTTACCGCCGGAATAAGCAGCGCTAAACCAAACAGACCTAAAATATCCAAACGCGGCGCAAGTGCAAAGAAATCTGAACCGACTTCCCATAGGCCCCACACCACTGTTGCCAAAACGAATATGGCATAAACCAGAAGTGCAGCGCTTTTTCGTTTATACAAGAGAACTGCGGTCGCAATAAAGAGAATACCTGCAATGATGTAGTACCAAGACCCACCCAGCACTGCAAGATAAATCCCTCCAATCAGCAGTCCTATACCGAAAACAGCGGCAATGACCGCTAAAATTGTTTTCAGTACTGAACCTGATGAAGTATTCATGTTGAACACCTATAAAAGTTTTTTTGAAAGTCCATGCACATGACAGGCATGAGCACCCTTATTGTTAAATTCTGAGTTATAAATACATCAATGTCTTAAGCAGGCATTGCCCATTACTGCAACAAAGCACCTAGAGATTCAATAGTGTATTTGCAACTAAAAACTATATTTTAAAATGACGTATTAAACTTGATTCCGCCCACCCAGACATTTTCACCATCTTTATATGCACCGACGTGACGCACATATTGCACATTCGGGCGAATGGTGAGCCAATTAGTGGCATGTAAGCCATAATAAATTTCTGCATCGATTTCTTGATGACGGTCAGCACTGACATCGTCATTCATGTTGATGCGTGCAATACCAAATGCGATTTCATCTTGAGGGCGTGAATCCATTGCACCCTTATAAACCAGCCCGATATTTTGCATATCACTGACATTATTGGTTTTGGAGTCATGCACTGTCGCATTCACAAAGCCGGTCAAACCACGCGAAGTATCTCCGTGATGTGCAGTCAATTGTTGCTTGGCAACAATCCAGCCCCCATGGTGATGATCGGTTTGATCTGGATTGGAAATGACTTCAGCATCCGCTGTACTGTAGTAATAACCGGCACGATATTCACCCGGTAGTTTCTGTTCACCCAGTTTAGGCGTCCAAACCACTTCTGCAGGAAGCATTGCCCCTTTAGAACCATCCGTACTCAGATTAAACCCTTTACCACGTTCCAGATTCTCAGGGTTGTACTCATAAGCACCGACTTGGGCATAAAATTCAGGGTTAATATTGTATTTGACCCGTGCAGCCCATTGGCTTACCGGCCAGTTGTACCACTGATCACCGACCCAGTTCCCGACTTGTGAACCGCATAGGGCCAGATTCTGAAAATCGCAGTCAAAACTGTTGAAGTCTTCACCTTCACCGAAACGTCCGACTTTCACATCCAGTTTTTGTTCCAGGAATTTTTTCTTGATCCATAAATCAGTCAGACGCCAGGTTTGACCGCGGCCCCAGACTTCTTGTACTGAACTTAAATGGCCATTTAAAGCAGCAGTGCTTTGAGACAGTGACTGACCATTACGCTGGGTCACTGTTATTTGCGCTTCGGTATCTTGCCAGCCTGCAATTTTTGCCAGATCCAGATGTGCCCCAAAAACAAACTGGTCCGCATATTCAGTTCTATGGCTTGAAGATCTTTGCGCATCGATCAAGCTTGCCATTTCACCGGTATAACCAAAACTGAAATCATAGCCCTGATTTTGGAGTGCTGTACGTTGCCCGTTCCAGTCACCGAGCATCCACGGGCTTTCCGAACTGAAAGCAGCTTCAGCATGCACGGTTGTCGTGGTTAAGATGAAAGAGGCACAGCAAAGGTAAACGGCCTTCGATAATGGGGATAGATACATTGAATGTGATACCTTCATCACAATATGAAGCTTTTTATTATACGCCTGTTGATTTTAAAAAATCGTTACTAATAGATAAAAAGTATGAATAAAATGTTATATTTATTAGTATTATTATATGCTTTTTGTAAATTTAAAGATTATAAGTATTTGTTTATCATCATATTAAATTTAACAAAATCAAACCATAGTTCCAAAGAAAAATTTGATATTCATCAGATAGATTTAGCTTTAATTTCTTATAAAAGATTCAGAGATAAATCAGCTCCATTACTATTTAATTTTCTTCATTTCAAATCATGCAACGCTACATTTTTTGTTGATTGAATACTGAATCACTATTGCGATAAGGCTTTTAAAAACATGAAAAAATTATTGTCATTTCACCATAAACTTTTAAAAATTAGATTATGCTAAAGTTATTCTGATAAGAAATTGCGTCGCTTTAAAACAATAATCTAGCTTAATAGACGAGAACAAGCATGAAAGGTTCAATCCTTGATTTTTCTATTCAACACAATACCGGTTTTATCTCGGGGGATGATAATCAGCGCTATAGCTTTAATGGCGCAGACTGGCGTAGTGAGCGTCCACCTTCACGCGGTGATCGGGTCGATTTTATCGTCAATACCGCGGGTGAAGCATCTGAGGTTTATTTAACCTCAGGCAGTTCTATTTATCTGGGAGAAAAAATTTCCAGTCAGCTTGGCAAATATTCAAATCTGGATCAAGCCGAGGAAAATTACAGCAGCATTGACTGGTTTGTAAAATGTCTGACCAACTATGCAAACTTTTCCGGCCGTGCACGCCGTAAAGAATTTTGGTTCTTTATGCTGTTTTGTGTAATTTTAGGCATTGTTGCTGAGGTAATTGATACAGTTTTAGGCACTAAACCGCTGGTGAATAGCCTGCTTAATCTGGCACTTCTAGTCCCAAGTCTGGCCGTTGGCGCGCGTCGCTTGCATGATGTAGGACGCTCTGGTTGGTGGCAATTACTGACGCTTACCGTGATTGGCATACTGGTACTGATCTGGTGGTGGGCAACTGAAACCAAGCAACAAAACAATGAGTATGGTGCTCCTGCCAAATAACCGAACCTTACAAATCCCGTCTTGATGCGGGATTTGTTTATCGATTATTTAATGACTAAATATCAGCAAAATCAGACTTTCTCCATGCTGCAAGATCAATTAGTGAAATTTCCAGATGCTGTATGGGTGCAAATCTATAAAGATAAAATGCAGCTGATGAATATAGATGGCACGATTACGCATACTCTGCTACCCGATGTGCCCTATGCCCATCCGCGGAGTATTATTGCCGACTTTGATGCAGCCGCGGTGACGCTGAAACGGCTGTTACCATCGTCAATGATGAAGAAACTATTTAGCTCTATAGCACTGCTGCAAATTATGGATCTGCCTGAAGACGGTTTAACCGAAGTTGAAAAGCGTGCGTTACTCGAACTCGGTTATGAAAGTAGCGTGCAAAATGTCATCCTGTTTGACCATGCAGGAAATGCTCTGACCAAAGCCAGAGTTCCCCCCCAACATCGAATGACGATCATCAACATTTTACTGGTGATCATCATTATGGTGGTGCTGGCATCGACCTGGTTTTTGACGCTTTAAATATTCATCCAAGAGCAAAAATCCCGCATTAAGCGGGATTTTTATTGAGATAACCATCTAATAAGAGAATTGATCTGTATAGATGTAGCAGCTTATAGACAAAACATCTCTAAAAATCAGCTCAAATAAAATAAGCAAAAATTAGAGTTTATTTAAAATAATCTAGCAACTGATTAAAGCGGTCTATTTGATATTTAGGCTGTGCTAGTGCTAACTCTTCCTGACTACCATAACCATAATTTACCGCAATAGTATCAATACCATTTTGACGGGCACCAAAAATGTCATGCTCACGGTCACCGACCATCATGCATTGATCGGCCTGTAACTGTTGCTGCGCTAAAATATACTGAATCAGCTCGGCTTTATTGGTTCGCTCGCCATTCAGCTCACTGCCATAAATGTCGGTAAAATATTGGGCCAGATCAAAATGTTCCAGAATCTGTTTGGCATACACTGTCGGTTTTGCTGTGGCGACAAGCAAGCGATAGCCACGGCGTTTCAGTTCTGCCAACGTTTCTGCTACACTCTCAAAAACATGATTTTCATAGAGACCCTTGACTGCAAAGCGCTCCCGATAACCCATCAAGGCCTGCTCCGCCAGAACATGATCGGCATCAACATTTAAAATTTTGGCTAGTGAGGCTTTTAAAGGAGGACCAATAATCCAGTCGATATTTATCTCGTCACTAATCGGATGGCCAATCTTTTCCAGACCATAGCGCGCAGACGTCGTAATCCCCACTTTCGGATCGGTTAATGTCCCATCCAGATCAATTAAAATATTCTTAATCACCGCCCATCCCCTCTCATTAGTACCGATATAAATTAATATCGAGAGTTCATTCAAATTTGCCTATACTAATGCAATTTTAGTGAATGAAGGACATCATTTTGCGCCCTACCGTACTTTGCTTTTCCGGTTTAGACCCTTCAGGTGGAGCCGGCCTTCAAGCAGATATTGAAGCCATTGGTCAAAGTGGTGCACATGCGGCAATTGCCTGCACAGCCCTCACCATTCAAAATTCACAGCAGGTTTTTGGTTTCGAAGCCACTTCCAGAGAATTGCTATTGGCACAGGCCAATGCGGTAGTCAATGACCTGCCCATTCGTTGCGTAAAATCCGGCATGTTAGGCACCACAGACAATATCGCGGCTCTGGCGGAGTTTCTGACTGCACATCCAGATTATCTGTATGTGCTGGATCCGGTTTTAGTCGCCAATAGTGGCGGCTCGCTGGGCAATCAGGCAACGCTGGTCAAAGCATTTACCCAGCTTATTCCATTGGCCACCATTTTAACGCCGAATACGGTTGAACTACGTGCCCTAACGGGTGAGCAAGACCTCAAACTGGCTACTCAAAAATTATTTGAAATGGGTGCACAGGCAGTTTTAGTCAAAGGTGGGCATGAAGATACGCCAGATTACATTCAGAACAGCCTGTATATCGCAGGTGAGCTGGTCAACGAAACTCGCTGTCCACGTCTGCCAGGTGAATATCATGGCTCTGGTTGTTCATTGGCCAGTTTCATTGCCGGACGTCTGGCTATGGGCGATCAGTTGAAAACCGCAGTACAGCATGCTGAAACCTGGTTATTTGGGGTATTAAAAAATGCTGAAATTCCTGTTCCAAATGGCCAGAGAATTCCAAAGCGTTTTTAAGATCACACTTCTTAAAATCAAAACTAAAAAAGCCTGAGTCATTCAGGCTTTTTTATCACTGCTATTTTTTAAACAATACTATTTGGCCTGATAAATGATTTTGCTTACATAGGTCGGTAAATTCCAAGCACCACCGGCGAAGCCTTTGCATTGTACGGTCAGACCACTGAAGCTTTTGACAAATTTCTTGCCATTCCAGGCCCATTCGTTCTGACTCAGACAATCGCCCAAACCACGCACTTTATGCCCGGAAAATATCTGGCCTTGGCTAAATGTTTCTCCTGAGGTGGTTACCAGCTGTTTCAGCTGCTTGTTTTTGTCCATCAGCCAGAAGCCACTACCCATATTATAAGCTCCGCGCCAGCACGGAATCTGAATCAGCTGAGTCTGAGCATTAATGGGATAAATCGTCATAACATCATCATTGAGAAAACGCTGGCTAAACAGCAAATCACATTGATCCTCGTTGGTGGTGGCTTGCAGTTTTCGAATCATCTGCTGACTTGTTGCCGTATTCAGTTTTGCTTGAGTGACTTTGCCTGACTGATATTTTGGGATCTGAATTTTCGGTATCGCTGCAGCTTTGAGCACCGCCTGATTGGATTTTTTCCCCGGCCTGATCAAGGCTGAGGGCGTAGAAAGTCGACGCTGAAATTCATCCATCTTGAGTAAAACGGCACTGGCACCGGAAGTCGACAGGTTCCAGCGTGATTGCGTATTCTTAAATACAACCGGAGCTGTTCCCTGTACAGCTTTTAGCAAGGCTCGCGTTTGATCAGTACTGAGTTGCCCTATTCCCTCCCGATTCAGACCAATCACACCATAAGGTGTGCTGGCAATTTGTAGCTGAAGCTGTCGTGTAGGTGTGGCAGCAGCTAAGGGTAAAATCTGGACTTGGGCTTTGATACTACTGTTTGCACCCTCAGCACGCTCTAGTAGCACCGAAACCGGCTGATCAATATCTTGATCCGATTGATAACCGGCAGCACGGCAGGTACCAGTATTATCACAGGCAATTTCCCAGTCTTTATGTGAAAAATGCAGTCCCTGAATGGCCGCCAGACTTAATGAGCTGATACTGGCTAGACCAAATGTGATACTCATGATTTTGATACCATAGATCCATTTTTGTTTCATCATTTAGTCCTTATTTAAAACGCTTGCCGAGGTAGCAGGCTGCATCTGCTCAATCTGCTTCTGTTTATCTTTTTTCTTGCGCTCATTGCTCAAAGTCGCCATTAAATCCTGCGCCAAAGCCTTAAGCAAGATCATATCTTCGGCCTGCATCTGTCTAGGTTGTTTATCCAGCAAACACAAACTCCCAAGCGCAATTCCATTTTTATCTTTTAAGGGCACACCGGCATAGAAACGGATATGATGCTGTCTTAACTCTGACAGATGTGGAAAGCGCGGGTCACGCTGCAAGTCTTCTATCACCAAAGGCTCATTCTGATAAAGCAGATGGGTGCAAACTGAATCCTTGCACATTTTCCGGGTTGCAATAGGTTCTTGGGTAAAAGGACTAACTGGAATATACATTCCGTGCTGATTCAGCCAGGAAATTTGTGCGTAATCAACGTCAAAGGCTTGACGGGCTTCTTCAATATATTGTTTATAAAGGATCTGATGACGGTGATCCAATAAACCCAACTCATTTAAAGCCTGCTGCCGTTCTTTTTCATTCTTGATCTCCAGATTCTCAAACCAGCTTTCGCCTTCATTCAAGGTATAAGTTTCGACAGTCAGAATCAGATCATCGACATTATTGACCAGTGCTTCCAGCTCAAAACGTTGTTGCAGTTCATCCAGAAGCTCCAGCTGCATCACGCTCCAAGTCGCAAAAATGATTTTCAGCTCAGGATATTGCTGTGCCAGTCTATATTTCAGCAACCGGATCTGTGCCGCAGGCGCATGATGAAAAATCGACACACATAAAATCTTGATCGAAGCTGGTAATGCAATACCCTTTCCTGATTCACTCGATTGAATCAGCACATCCGAATCATTTCGGGCAGCAATATTTTTGAGATTCAGCGCGTGTGCCACCATGGCAGAAATTTGGGTATCAATTTCCCAACGCGCACCGACACAATAAACTTCGGGCTGCTCGGTACTTAATTTACTCGGATAGGCTTTTTGAAACGCATGATTAAAGAACTGTAAGCCCTGATAAAGACGCAAACGGTGCTCGGCAGTAACATCAGTATCATGTCCTTGAGAATAAATCCGAATGGCTGGAATGGCCACTTCGCCATAGAACATTTGTACACGACGGGCCACCTCCTCTGCACTGGGCTTTTTCGGTAATTGCGCACAGATGTAATCATTGGCTACCTGCATTGCATCATTGACTTCATCAGCCACCAGTCGTTGATAAAAACGTTCGGAGGGTGACAATACTGGCGTACTGCCAAGCAAAGTTTTAACAAAACCCAGTGCCGGCACGTAGTTGGACAAAACCAGCAGGCAGGCAGTCAACGGCGTCGACAAGATCAGCCCTACCGGTCCCCAGAGGGTGGTCCAGAACGTGGCCGCCAGAATAATTGCCAAAGTAGACAGACCGGTACTTTCCCCATACAGCCAAGGTTCAATCACGTTATTGCTGATGAGTTCCAGCACCAGTATCAAGCCCACAGTCCACAGCACCATGTCCCAGCCCGGATCAACGGCGAAAGCCAGTGTAATCGGGAAAATAGCTGAAACGATCGGGCCAACATAGGGTACAAAACGCATAACCACCGCGACCAGCCCCCACATGATCGCTGCCGGCACGCCAATCAATAACAGCCCAATCGCCATGGGAATACCATAAGTGACATTGACCAGCAGCTGCATGCGCAAATAGGTTCCGATACTTTTTCCGGCATCATCCAGCGCATCGGTGCCGATATTCAGATTACCGCCCAAGAGTTTCAGAAAACGGTCATGCAAGTCTTTGCCATTGAATAAAATCAATACCATAAACAGGAACACAATCCCGATAATCGCCAACGGATTCAGGATTTTATTCAACCAGTCTAGGGCAGCTTCTTCACTCGTTGGTTCCAAACCGACCACTTTGACATTCTGCACATTTGGGTCTTCTGTTTCCTGTTCTGGGGTGTCTATCGAATCTTCGACTGTGTCAAAGGTCTGGATCGCACCGTCCCACATACTCGGTCCCTGACGATAGTTTTCGAGCATTTTCAGTTTTTGCTGGATGGTGTCCTGATATTGCGGCAGTTCCTGACTTAGCTTGCCAAGTTGCACCCCCAGATAAGTTGCAGTGCCACCCAGAAATGACAAGGTCAGGCACATGACCAGGCCAATCGCCGCCCATTGGGGACAGCCCCAGCGCTTTAAACGGGAAACCAGAGGAGAAAGTAAAAATGCCAGCAGAATGGCCAAAGCCAGCGGAATAAAAATATCACGGCCAAAATACAACGCCGTCATGACCACAGCAGCAATTACAAAGCCTGCCATCATTCTGAGTGCATGTTGGGTGCGCTGCCGCTCGGACTGATCCGGCATCAATACTTCAGTCTGTTGTTGCAGGTTGGCCTGTCTTGGTTTTACTTGACTGTTCTTGTTGTTATCCACCTGAAAAGTCCTAAAATATTATTCCTTCAACATAATTTAGGACTTTCTATATTTTTGTTACAAAGGTATTCCTGTAATCATTTGCAAAGATATTTCACTTAAATCTTTTCAGGTGAGTGGATTAACTCATGCTTTTGATCCGGCGCATTTTCCGGGTTTCGAGTTGCACAGGGACTGAGGTATGTTGATGCAGCAATTGCCATTTGCCCTGCTGCTTGATGAGACACATGCTGACCCGACACCAGCCCAACTGAAAAATCGGTTCAATCACCGCATAATTTACCCGTACATAACCATCGACCACAGCCAGATCATGCGTGACATGAATATTCATATTCTGCCGCTCTACACGTATTCCTTCGGGCATAAAGTGCCGATATTGTTGCCAGAGAGCCTGATAGGCTTCGACACCTTTCACTTCCATACTGACATCGACCAAACGGATTTCCGGTCGGCACAATTGAACAATATCCTGAATTTCGAGTCTGGCTATGGCATTGTCCCACTCTCGAAGAAATGCCATGACTTCCCGAACCAATTGTTCATCCCCAAAAATCTGCATTAAATTTTCCTCAATCGGACAAGTCAGACCTGAAATCTGGGATTCAATCAACTCACCCGATTTCTGATCTTTTGTTCTTATTATTTTGCCTATGCTAAAGCGTTATTCTCGCTTTGCTCTCCCCACTGCCTGATTGGATACAGCCCACCTGAAGATTATTTTTTAAATTATTTTTATTTCAATCAGGATGAATATGCTGTTTCTAGATTGGATGATTCAAAAATCAGCAGCGATTAAAAGTTACTTTAGAACTTTTATTGCATGCCTGTAAATGACATAAAGCGTCATTTAAAAATAGAAATAATTTTAGATCTGAATAAGATAGCGGGCTGTTACAGACCAAGTCGATCTGTTTATAAATTTCGTATGGCATTAATAAAGTTTTAAGGCATTTGATCCATGCCATATCAACAGATAAAAGCCATCATTCAGATAATGGCTTTACTATAGGTCTGCTTTGGCATTTCAATGATTTCGACACAAAGCTGTATTTTTAAGTCTGGCTGGGCCGCAATATATTGCTGCATGACGTCGAGCACCAATTCGGAAATTGCCTGACGAACTTCGACACTGCGCCCGCTCAACAGTGAAACTTTAGCATGCACATAGGCCTGATCTGTAACAACATTCAGTCCAATCACATAATCCTGCTGCATAATCGCACGACTTTTTAAATCATTGGGATCGGTGACATGGCCGGCGTTAAAAAGTGCCTGATGAATCGCGACCAATAAGGGTTTGATCTCGATATGTTGCAGATTGTCAGAATATTCCAGATGCAGGTGCGGCATTAAAGGGATCTCAAATCGAAATGTGAGGATCAGGCGACAGGAAAATGATCAGCCCCGAATTTCAGCAATAATGAGAATAATACGATTAGGGTGTGTTGACACTTTTAGCTTAAAAAAATAGCGAAGTAGTAAAATCAAATCGCCAAACCCAATTTTACTATTCGCTATGCCTCGTACCATGCTGACAGATCAACACTGGCAAAAGTTGAAAGTTATTCTGCGTAATTTATCCATTCACCACAACTCAAATTTACGCAATTTTATTGAAGCTATTCTCTATAGAATTAGAACAGGCTGTCCGTGGCGAGATATTCCTTGCTGTTTTGGTCATTCAAACTCTATTTTCAAACGTTTTAATCGTTGGTCAAGCAGCGGTAAGTTACTTAGATTATTCAA
>NZ_JALGQY010000044.1:0-18048 GCF_022809915.1 Acinetobacter lwoffii
AGCTAACAAAGGAAAGCCACCTCTAAGGGCTGCTTAACCTCTACTTTTAACTTCGGTTATTTATGGGAGGATTACCCTGCTTTAAGAGTTGCCGCATATTTTTCTCCCAAATGTTGGAGGCCCCACTGAAAAGTGGAGTGATCATAGATGGTAAATAACAAGTTAGTACTTGCTCATCGCCTGCATAACAATTAGCTGTGAAGAACTTCTAATTCAAAACCGTTATCAATCATTTTATTAATACTGGGTATCAGTGCCTCCACCCACTCTCCCTTGCTCCAAACCTTTAAAATTCCATTCTCTTCCTTATAATAAGCATGATCGAAAAGTGAGATATGATGAATAACCTGTGTTCCGTTTGGTATACGTGTCATACAAACCTCCAGACTTTTTGTTGTAATTTTAATCTATCAGAATATTATGTTTTTTAATTATAGATGCTTGTATCAATTCACTATTAAATGTGACCTATCAAACAATGTAGCAACACATGACATAAGAAAAATATAGGCAAAAAAATACCTCCTTTATAGGGAAAGGAGGCAGAATTAGAAAGACTCTACAGCATAGAATCTAGGTGACTATTTTATCTAAGTTTATTTTTTAATCAACAGTAAAAATCATTTTATTTGTTCAATAAAAAGCCCACTTACTCGTCAAATAAGTGGGCCAGTGCTGTAGTCACTTTCTTCGTATTGCATCTTCTTCTTATCGCAAAAACAATATAGCACTAAGGCTTTGATCAGAAAGTATAGAGAATATTAAGAAATTGTTATTCATTGTCTAATTTTGGTTGATTTTCGTTTTAGGCCATAAATTCTAAGCATTAAAAAAGCCCACTTTACGATGAGCTTTTTTTAACTTTTAAAATAATTTTATCTAATTAGGTTGCTAATTCTTTATACAATTTTTCCAAATCTTCTAATCTCTTTTTCTTAGATAATTGATTAACATGAAAACACGAAGATACCGCAAGTATTAATAATGTTAAGCCTAAAATCAGTAACCAATTGTTTTTCAAAGAGATTCACCTTGATTTATAGATGAGTCTTAATGCCAACTATTTGTTTAATAAGCTAACAAAAAAGCCCACCATTTGGCGAGCTTTCCTTGATGCTTAAGCCTATTTTTGACATTTCACGTTAAACTGGTATTCGTCTTGAGTAACCTTAATTTTAATATTTTTATATTTTCGTTTGTTTGGATCCATTGCCGAGCCAGCCACTTCCTCAAAAAAGCTACGATCATTCATTAGCTCGCCATACGCTTTATAGCCTAATAAAATCTTTTCAGGCTTTTTGCCTTCAGCCACTAATTTACCGAGAGTATCTTCTAGTTTTTTAACAGTTAAAATCGCCATTTCAATTAGAGCTCAAAAACAAAAAGGCATTATCACTTAATTTTATGAATAAATAATGTCAAAAAAGCCCACCTTTCGATGAGCTTCTTTTTAATCTATTAATAACTTACTTAAGTGATTATTCATATATGCCAAGTATAACTTTCGATCTTTGAAATCAGGTATTTCAAAAACCCAAAATACATAATTCTTAGATCTAAACTTAAATTTTATATTCGCAGCTTTAACTTCAACAATTGCATCCTCATCCCGTATTTCAGCAAATAGCTCTAAAATTGAGGCAAGGAATCTGAGTTTATTAACTGCTTCATATTTCGATGGTCTATATAGTTTTAGTGCTTCAGCATATATAAGCTCACACCATCCATACTCATCTTCATCATCCATTCGCTCTCATTTGATTATTTAAAATAGATAACGGAGTCGACTTATAGCATAGTGGATACTATTAAACTGCTTTTTAGCTAAATATAAAAATAACAATAGTTTAAATAACAAAAAGCCCACCATTTGGCGAGCTTTTAAATTAATCTAGTGCTTTAACGTACACTTCGATCACTATAACAGAAATATGCCATATCCTGTCCGGACAAGCAAGTGGTTAATCAATACGCAAACGTTTGTCATGTCCTGCTAAATAAAATTTTCCGCAATACACCATACTATCGATTGAAGATTTTCCAAGACGGCGCTCATCAGCGAGTTGACGCAATGACATCCCACGAACACATTTATCAATAAAAATGCTCACAGCTACTTTTGCTGAAGAACAGATAGCTTCTGATTTGTTGATGGATACAATCAGCTTCCGCACCTGCTCTGCTTCGAAATCATCAATCTTACAAATCAACTGATCCTTACGCGGTGCCACCCCTTTATTGTTCTCACAGATCAGCCAATAGATCTGATTCACCCCAAGTGAATCTGGTTCATTCCCTGACTTCATACGGCAGGTCTGAACATAAGCCCCATATTGCTTCAGCCACTCTTCAATTGTAAATTTCGTCCAATCCATCACTTCAATTTTCGCCGCTGCATTCATCCCAAATCCCCTACCATCTTCTCAATTTGCTGTATCGCTAAACCTGACTTCACTTGATCCGTACTAAACCGTATTACTTGAAAACCCATCATTGTTGCGGCGTTATATTTTTCCATGTCCCCGATATACCCCTTGCCTCTGGTATGCCTTCCTCCACTCCAGATCCCACCTTCCACTTCAACCAGTATCTTTTTTCCTACCAGGTGGAAATCTGCTCTCCATTTCCGCTTTGGGTGAAACTCAAATTCCTGCTCAAACTCAATTTTTAAAGTTTTGAGTTCTCCGGCCAGTTTCGCCTCAAACTCATTCGGTACTTTTTCGCCTTTCACCTTAGGACGCTTGGAGCGCCCTTTCGGTCTGGTGGCTTTCACCATCTTTTTGTATTCAGCGATTGAGTAGCTGGTCATTCACCCCAAACCCTCAATACAACAGCGGCAATAGCCATGAAAATAAACATCAGCGCTTTGTTTAGATCCTTCATACGGCAATTTCACCCTTTACATTCATAATGTCTTTGGCATATGCAGTTGCGCGATAATGACTCTCTGATACACGCTCCAAATAACCACCTTTGACATGCTCCTGAAGCAGGCTGTAAATAGTGGTTCTATGAAAATCAAAAACAGCTTCTTGCACATCCTTCACTGAAAATGGCGTAGTGGCATAACAGGCAAAAAGCATCAAACTTATCTGATCTTCAAAGCTAACTTTCCTATGGATTTTTGACTGATCATCAGAATCAATTTGCTTAATCTCGCCACCATTTTTCAAAAATTCTTCAATTGTTGTATTCACACCCCACCCCCTACACGCTGATCTGTCCAATTGCATTCAACTACGGTTAATCCACCCTGTTGAAAACGAGACCAAAGACGATCACCCAAGTCTTTCTGCAGCTCAGCTAATGTCAGATTAGAAATCAGCATGGTCGGCTTCATGCGGTCATAACGTGCATACAAGACTTTGTGCACCAACTCCCGACGTTTATCACGGTCATGCAATCCATATTCATCCAGGATCAACAGGTCGTACTGGCTGAAATCATAAATCACAGATTTTTCTGTAGCGTCCGGCTGCTCCCATGCGTTCATGATTCGCTGTGCCAGATCTTCGCTGGTGATGTACCGTGCATACTTGCCTTTGTTGAGCAATGTTCGAGCCGTAGCGCAGCTGAGATGAGTTTTTCCTGTACCAGTAGGTCCAACCATCACAAAATTGTTTCTGTGGCCGCTGATCATGTTCTTGGCAAAGGAAACAACCTGATTCAGTGCGTTCTGGTGTCCAGCGTGTTGAACGTTGTAATTCTTAAAACCTGATGTTGCATGGCGCTCTGGAAGCATTGCCCCTGCAAAGTGTTTTTCACGTACGGTACGATCAATTTCAGCTTGTGCATTGCGCTTTTGCTCTTCCAGAAACTCTACGGCGCATTGTGGGCATTTGTGATATGGACCGGCTTGAACCATCGCTATTTTGTGTTTCGAGCAGATCGCTTGTGTTTGTTTTAATCCCTGAGTCAGCATCGACATTGCGTTCATACAAAGTCCTCCGGGATCTGCACTGATGAATTCACTGGTGCGTGATGTTGCGATGCTTGGTCTGCCCAAGCTGTATTCACATCCAGATTAGAATTTTGTTTTTCAGAAGGTTGATACGTTTTTTGAGTGAACTTTCGCTTGATCCACTTCACGAAGTTTGAATACATTTGGGTGTCTGTGATCTGACCTGCGTTCAAACGTGGTTCGTAGTGAGCATTCACTTCAAGTAAAATCTGATTCACCAGTTCTTGGGTCATCGGAGTTTCACCTGATCTCTGTAACCAGGAATTCAGAGAATGTAAATCTGGTGTCCAGAGATTCAGAACCTGATCAACTGAATTTTCCTGCGCGTTTTTCTCTTTAAAGTTTTCTTTAATATTTTCTTTTAAATCTATTTCTTTTACAGAGTGACATTTGATGTCACTAGTGGTGGTGACATTTGATGTTACTGGTGTAGTGGCATTTGATGTTACTGGTGTGGTGACATGAGATGTCACTACATTTGATGCAACCACTTTAGATGTAGTTGCATTTGATGCTACCACTTCAATAGAAATACGATCATCCAAAGTCAGGGTGTAAGAGCTACTTTTACCCAGTGTTTTAGTGATGCTGATCAATTGGTATTTAGCTAAGTCAGCCATACATTTACGTACAGTGCGCTTGTCCTTAATTCCTGTGATCTTCATCACCAAGGTTTCACCCATTGACTTTCGATCTAAGTGAAACCCTTTGATATGACGATTTAGTAGAACGACGCACTTGATAGCATCCCCACTTAATACAGCTAGATAACCTTCGTCACAGATGAAATTAGGCAAGGGTGAATACCCATCATCTTTTTTCGACATGGCTTGTCGCTCTAATTTTTTAGCAGTGGATGGATGTAACGAAATATCGTTGTCTACCCCCTGCTTATGTGCTAAATTTGATTTCATATTCAATTCTTTTCTCCGATCGAATTCGAATTAAAAAGCCTGACCTTCCACGTCAGGCTTTTTCATTTTGTGCGTTTGATGTGTAGCGCTTCATTTGCTTAAAGGCTGCCTGATCTGCTGCTGTAGCGAACTCGATGATCCGCTGAAAAATGTTGTGAATTTCTTCATATTCTTGCGGTGTGATTACGCCATCTTCATAGGCCTCATATACCTTCTGGTTTGCCTGTCCATTACAGATATTTCCCTGCATCATTGCTTCAATTACTGATAGCTCATGGTGTTTACTACCGTCACAACCAGTAGGAATTAGAGCCAATCCTAATTGATGTGCCCATGCACGCAGAACTACTGGATTGCCAGTAAAAGAAAGCATCATTTCGA
Source organism: Acinetobacter lwoffii (assembly GCF_022809915.1). Lineage (GTDB taxonomy): Bacteria > Pseudomonadota > Gammaproteobacteria > Pseudomonadales > Moraxellaceae > Acinetobacter > Acinetobacter lwoffii_M. The sequence continues at coordinate 5,257 of NZ_JALGQY010000044.1, forward strand.
ACTTCTTCAGGCTTGGCAGGTAGTCCATATTTGGATTTGCATAGTTCAAAACGGTTTTATGTGAGTCGCCCAAAACATCAGCAATCTGCTTTGGATCAATACCTGGTGTTTGGTGAACCATCTTGTACATTGCGCTTTGTGCTTCTTTACTGAATTCCATGTGTGAATCCCTTTGTTTATTCACATTTATTTCAAATGCTTATCTGGTAATAATGGGTTTAAGCAGATGCCAGTATTTGGTTTTGTTGAGTTCTTTCACTTACTAAACGATCCAGAGCGGCACCCTTGCTGTAAGACACATCAAGCTGCTCGTCATTTTCGATTTTTGATACAGAGCTTTGAGCTATACCTGTACGGTTGCTAATTTCAGACTGACTAAGACCTTGACTGCGTAGAAATAAGATCTTTTCTTTAAGGTTCATTCTTCTCTACCTCTAATTCACTTTAATTTTATTCTTATTCACTTATGAATAGTTGTCAATGCATAAGTGAATTATTTTGGTTTAATTATTCTTTTTTGAATAAAATGTAAATATATTACGAGGACTTTCAGATGTACCCATTCTTAAAAAAGAATATTGAGTACCTGTTTGAGAAACACAAAACTAATCCAAACAGGCTCTCCAAAGAGATCCAGATTCCGCAGGCTACTTTATTTAGAGTTGCGAGCGGTCTTACAAAAGAACCCAGAAGAGAGGTTCTTGATGCTATTTCTACTTGGGCAGGTATATCTGTTGCTGTACTTACAGATGCTAATTTGGAGCTAATAGAGCAGAAACCAGAAGTTCAGGATGAGGCTTCTGAAAAAAAAGGAGATATTTATATTTCTCCAATCGAATTTAGAAGTACTGAAGAAAAAAAATTTAATGTGAGAATACCGGTGTACAGGGATGTAAAAGCTTCTTGTGGAAGCGGGATAGAAAATTTTTTAGAAGACCCAAATGAATATTTAAATATTGACCCATCGCTACTAAGGATTTTAGGTATACAAGCCAAGCCGGAAAATCTACGTGTGATTTATTCCGATGAATACAGCATGTGGCCAACTGTAGCGCCGGACAGCCCTCTTTTTATTGATGTGGCTGATAAAGATCCGAGCATGCTTAAAAGTGGGTCAGTGTATGTTTTTAAGCATAACTACGAGCTAAGAATGAAAAGGATTTTTATAAGCTATGCTGGCGGCACAACTGTACGTCTTGCGAGCGATAATCCTGACAAGATTCGCTATCCAGATGAATTTATTACCAATGAGCAGCTTAATGAAATTGATTTTATTGGTCGCCTGGAATCAGCTCTAGTTAAACCTTAAGGAGATAATACAATGGATCATTCACAACTACCTATTAATCAAGTTGTAGACCGACTTAAAGAAGCTGCGCAAAACAATGAAGGTGTGACCCTCTCCGCCTTCGATGTTCAGGTTCTAATTAAAGGACTTGGGAAAGGCCGTTTTATTCCTGTGTATACCAATGATCAGATCGTTCAACTTTGCAAGGAAGGAAAACTGGGCCAAAAGATGGTTAATAAGAAAGATGAATAAATATGACTACATACAACTAGGGTTGCTCTTTACAGGAGTAGCCATAGCATGGTTCTCAATGGCTTTTTAAAATGCGAACCGACACCGCTCTTTGATTGAAAATATTTAATAAAATATCTCTAAGAAGGAAACCATAATGATCGCAACACTTAATAAATCCAAAACTGCGCTAACAATTAATCGTCAAGAGTTTAAGTTGGCATTAGGCAAAATCGGTGAAGGGATTGATAAGCAAATAGCTTCGCTTAAGAAGGCCAAGCAAAGCTATGACGCTGCTGAAATAGCACGTGAGGTCATTAGTGAGGCAAATATCTTTGAAGCTATTATTGAAGGCTTTAACGAAGCAGAAGAGACGAATTTAAAGCTGACGGATATAACCAATCTTGAAGTGGCACAAGGATGGATAGATGAGTTTCTAGAAAAGTATTCTGCTCTATAAACCCCAAATCAATTTTTGTTGGCTGGATAAATAAAAAAGCCGCTATATGCGGCTATTGATACTTAACGGATTTGAAAGAGGGGTAAATGCGAAGTTCAATTATAGATTTAGAAAGAGCCAAGCTTCTCATAGCAGTAAAAAAGATATTTACTGAAGATGTAATAATGCAGACCACGGGCTCTCAGCATCAATACTCTAGATTCTCCTCGCCTGTATATGATGAATTGGGGGATAACATACCAGGCCTGAGTCTCAGGCTTGAAACCAATCGAACTCAAGGGTATATGAAGCATACCTTTGGTCTTCTGCTGCGCGAAGGCTCAATAACAAACCCAATAATTGATCTTTGTATTTATCCCAATACAGCTCGCTCGCATGTAGATAGAGCTACGCGAAAAAAAATATATGGCTCTCATTTACACATTTTGAATAACGTTTCTCAATTAGATTTAGATTATAATACTAATACTTGGCCGGACTACTTCTCTATGTTTGCTCGTGAAGCAAATATTGAGTTTAGTTCATCAAAAATAATTGGTCCATTTGAAGGAGAGTTGCTATGAAATTATCAAATTTAATAGTTGATTCATTTATACAGAAATTTTCTGAACAAGAGAATTTTTGCGCCTTCTCTTTGCCTTTTATTTTCAAAAATGGCACACCTGCAATTTTAAATGCTTTTCGCCACCCTAATGGGATCATCGAGCTTACTGATAATGGTTTAAATATTCAGTCTTTTTCTGAGTCTATAGGAAGCGCTGACTTTAATATTATTGAAAAAGCTCGCGAATTTGCATCTGGCTTTAAAAACATTCATATATTGGATCAAGCCCTGACCGCAACCACTACCGAAGATGAGCTGACTTTTGATTTACTTGATTACAGTGATGTAATTAAAATGATGATTGAATTTCAGCCTAAACAAAAATCCGACCATGTTACCAAAATTTTAGACCAGTTGCGGATCATATTGGAAAGAAGATTTGGCAATCTTGAGGTTAGCCCTGAAGTACAAGGAAGGTCAGGTGGAAAATATAAGTTTAATTTTGGGTCTAATAACCACATGATTGATTTTGCGAGAGTGGATAAACGTAGGACGAATGATTTGCTTCGAAAATATGTAGACACCCAAAATCATGATAATAGATTAGACTTTATGGTTATTCTTGATGATCTTGAGAATGACAAGTATAAATCTGAACAGGCTGTTCTTGCTGATTTCGCGCTTGTTAAGCCGCTTAGTCAGATGCTTTATGCTTAATTTCTAAATTAGCCCTAAACAACCCACCCTAGCGGTGGGTTTTCTTTTATAAAATTCTCTATATAATTCAAACTCCAACAACAATAAACCTATAACTATGAAATACATCACACTTACTACCCTACTCTTATCTTTGGCTTTTACCGGCTGCCAGAAGCAACCAGATGAAGATATAGATCCAATCACAACTGCAACAGCTTTCGAGAACTCAGATAATATTCTTAGTAAATACATAGAAAAATTAGACTCAGAGTTCACCACACAAGATGTGCGGATTAAAATTTTATGCAGGGATTACCCGCGTGTGTATGAAAAGAACTATATGCCTAACTTGTTGAAGCTCTCACCAGGTGAATACTCTGAAGCTGTGCTTTTGGCTGATATGGATTTGGTTTTGGATCACTACAAAGAGAAAGATGCTATTCAGTGCTAAAGCTTTCTTACTTCTGAAATATTAAATCTTTATATTGGACTTAAGACCTCTCATGACCAGGTCTGTAATAACTAAGTAAAGCATCACTAACCCGCTATCCGCGGGTTTTTCTTTATGTAAGGTAAGTGTAACCTTGTCTTTAAAGGTTACATTATAACAATTAGTATAAAGATACCTATGATTCATAAATAGAAAGGTAAGTCTCAATGAAATATTTGTTAGGCGCAGCATTGTTAGGATTAGTGATTACTGGCTGTACTTCAAATCCAAAAAACGAAGTGGTGCAAGAAAAAGTTGTGAGCAATACTCCAGCTGAAACTCAGGTAATTAATTTTACTGGTCCAATGGATCTTACAGTTGAATTGAAATCTTCAGATAATTTTGAAACTGCAGAAATGACAGATAATTCTGGCAAGGTTTATCACCTTAAACGAGCTATTTCAGGAAGTGGTATGCGTTTGGCCAATGATGACGGCGTTTCAATTCACTTCAAAGCTGGTGAAGGTATTGTAGAGTTTATGAAAGACAAACCTATCAGTATTACTGAATACAAAAAATAAGATTATTGTTGCAGGATAACCCACCCCAGTGGTGGGTTATCTTTTTATTATATGAAGTAATATTCCTATTTATTAGCCGATGGAATTTCTAAAAATTTTAAGTAAAGTGAGTTAAATTTTTGAATAATTAGTGAGCTAATCAGTTTAAAATTATAATATATGACGCTGTAGTCTAAAAATTGTTTTTTTCACATCTCTCTTAGTACAAACATCGGACTAACTTAATGAATAATATTAACTTTAAGAATTTCGAAGAGGCTGGCCAAGCCATTTTAAAATTCTTATCTCAACGATTTGGATTTAAGTTATGGATGATTACCCGTACCGAAGGTGATGACTGGATCGTGTTACTAAGTGAAGATAATGGCTATAACGTTAAGCCAGGACAAGTATTTCGATGGGCAGATTCTTTCTGCTCACACATGGTACAAAATAATGCGCCCCGCATTGCCCCCTATTCACCTGATATTCAAGTTTACGTAGACGCACCTATAAATCACTTAGTCCCAATTAAAGCCTATATCGGCCAACCTCTGTATAAAGAAGATGGGTCCCTTTTTGGCACTCTCTGTGCAATCGATCCTGAACCTCAATCTAAAAATCTGGTCGAGGAAGCTCCATTATTTGAGCTGCTAGCACAAGTGCTTAGCTATAATATTCAAGCTGAATTAAAAGCCGCTGAGTACATACGTAAAGCTGAACGGTTTGAAATGGAGGCATTGTCCGATCCGATGACTGGCCTTTTTAACCGTCGTGCTTGGGACCAGTTAATTGAATTAGAAGAAAAGCGCTGCAAACGATATGGTCACCCTGTTGCTATTCTTATGATTGATCTTAATGACCTCAAGATCACCAATGATACTTTGGGGCATGCTGCAGGTGATGAACTCATTCAAAGAATGGCTTTAACCCTCAAAAACACTGTACGCAATAATGATATTGTCGCTCGTCTAGGTGGTGATGAATTTGCTGTACTTAGTATTGAAACCAGCCGAGAAAATGCGGATAAACTTGCAACCAGAATTCAAACTGCTATTGCAAAAGCTGGCATTAGTGCTGCAATTGGTTTTGCAATGCGAAATCCCACATACGGTCTATCAGCAGCTATCATAGAGGCAGATGAAAAAATGTATCAGGATAAAGCCCTAAGCAAATCACCTGAGACTAATTAATAAAAAATGCGAACCCGACGCGGCTCTTGGATCGGGTGGAGAGAAATATGCCTTCAATTGAAGAAAAACGCCTAGCTATTGAGATGGCTGATAAAATCATACAAACGCGTATCAACCTTAAAAACCCTGCTTACTATAAACAGAATAACCAAGCAGGTGATATCACGTACTGGAAAGAGGTTTATGAAGAGTGCTTGAGGGTAGTATCACCCAATGACCTAAATAAGAATTAATTTTTTACAGCCATATTTTTAGTGAGCAGCTCAAAATCGCTCTGAGTAAATTTTACCCGGTCAAAAACAAAAGATTCAGCAATTTGTATATATTCCTGTATCAACACTGGATCATGCATACCAGAGGATACATATGTTTGATATAAATTCGCTCGAAATTCTTCTCTAGTCATCTCAATAAACTCCATCCAACCCATCCCTGTGATGGGTTTTCTTTTGTCTATTAAAACATGAAATAAAAATAAAATAAGAAAATATTATTCACTTTTTAATTATTCACTATTGACTATAACTATTCACTAATGAATAATCTATTCATCGAAACAACAAAAAGCCCCAGCGTGCTGCGAACCACCTGAGGCATGACCCACATACTACCTGTGAGTGAGATAAGTATGACAACTAAATCCAATATTCTCAAGTCTGCATTCATTGCAGCATCAATCAGCGCGGGGATAGCAGTAGCTTACGCTTTCCAGCCTGCCAAAGTGGTTGATGATAATCCTCAAGTGGTTATCACTGCTCAAAAATATGAAGTGCTTAAACGTACTTGCAATGAAACCTGTTTTGCTACTGTCAAAGCTGACGATTACAGCATCTATGTTGAATATGCCCTAGATGATGCCTCAGTCGAGTTCCTAGACATTCTGAACGTGGTGCATTTTGACAAGACTGTTAATGCCTATGTCGATCGTTATGAAATTGAAAAGATTAATGCTGCGATTGCTGGGGGTGTGCGATGAATACTCAAGTAAATTTACAAAGCATCGAAGATGCTCGTCAAGAATGGTTGCAATCACGCCGTCTTGGTATTGGTGGTTCAGACGTTGCGGCAATCCTTGGTCTAAGCAAGTACAGCTCCCCTTATCAGCTTTGGCTTGATAAGACTGGCCGCTCTGAACTTGAAGATAGCACCAGCGAGCCAGCCTATTGGGGCAACATGCTTGAAGACATCGTGGCTAAAGAATATGCCAAGCGTAACGGCGTAAAGGTACAGCGTGTTAATGCAACGATTGCTCACCCTGAACATGACTGGATGCGTGCCAATATTGACCGTGCCATTATCAATCCAGAAATTGCAGGTAATGTCCGTATCAAAGATGGAAAGCTGACCACCGACCGTATTCTGGAATGCAAGACTGCTAACCAGTACCTGGCTAAATTGTGGGGTGATGAGCAGTCTGAACAGGTGCCAGATTACTACCTGACGCAAGTGCAGTGGTACATGGGTATTACAGGCGCTTCGATGTGTGGCTTGGGTGTGCTGATCGGTGGTCAGAAGTTCCGTAGCTATCAGGTCGCATTCGATCCTGAGCTGTTTGAAATGCTCACAGATGAATGCTCAAAGTTCTGGAATGAGCATGTTCAGGCTGACGTCCCACCAACTCCAACCACGTTTGATGATGTTCTGCATCGCTGGTCTACTCATAATCCTGATCAGGCACTACAGGCAGATGACGACCTTGCTCAGCTGGTCGCTGAATATAAGGACCTAAACGCCACGATCAAAGAAGCCAGTGGTGAGTTAGATACCCTCAAGCTACAAATCTGCACCCGCATGGAAGATGCGGAGATGATTATTGCTGAGGAAAAGCGTCTAGCAACATTCAAATACCAAGAACGCAACACCCTAGATAGCAAAGCACTGAAAGCCGCTCACCCGGATATTTACGAACAATTTGTGAAGACTTCAAGCACTCGCGTGCTGCGCATTAATTAAGATTTAAGGTAGAAGAATATGAACTCAATTGTTAAAACAGGCCAAAACGCTGCCGTTAATTTCTTAACTCCGAACAACCTGCAAGAAGCAATGCAGATTGCCGGCATCCTTGCCGAGTCTGACATCGTGCCGAAGGACTACCAGCGCAAGCCTGGGAACATTCTTGTTGCTATGCAATGGGGTGCTGAAATTGGCTTGCAGCCATTACAAGCTATGCAAAACATTGCCGTGATTAATGGTCGCCCTTCTATCTGGGGTGATGCAATGCTTGCCCTTGTTCGTGGATCCGGTCTGCTCGATTTCATCCGCGAGGAAATTTCCGAAGATGGTCAAAAAGCCACTGTAACTGTGAAGCGGAAAAATGAAGAACCAGTTGCTTCAGTATTCACAATGGAGGATGCGAAAAAGGCAGGTCTATCAGGTAAACAGGGGCCTTGGACGCAGTATCCAAAACGCATGTTGAAGCTACGTGCTCGCTCTTATGCCCTACGTGATGTTTTTCCAGATGTGCTCAAGGGTATGGCAATTGCTGAGGAGGAAAAAGATAAGGAAATTGATATTACTCCCACTGCACCAGAAACCAGTACAACGAAGGCAAATAGCGGATCGTCATCGCTGAAAGCGCGCATGGCCAAAAAGAAAGATGCTGTCGAGTCGGTGGCTACAGAAATTGACCTAACCCCGTACTACCAACGTATTGATAACGCCACTTCTCTTGAGGAACTCGATCAGATCGGTGCTGACATTGCTGAGTTGAATTTAGGTGAGCCAGCTAAGTCTGAAATCGGTGAAGTGTTTAAAGCCAAGCGTAAAGAGCTAAAAGCTGCCCAGGCTTTTCCCGATGAATCAATTCAGTCAGTAATTAACGAGATCAGCAACACGACCGATCTGGAATCACTTAACGCAATTATGGCTTCACGCTTTGAGCCCTTCACGGCTCAGATGACTGAGGAGCAGATCAGTCAGATTAATTCAGCGTATGAAGCACAAGAAGCGGCGCTAACGCCATGAGTTATTCCTACTCTTCTATGACCCGCGTGCTGCTTGTGCAGCACAAAGGTCGGGTTAGAACTTACCGCAACATCAACCTATTCGGTATTGATGATTGCCTTCGAAATTTTGCGAACACCTGGGGGTACAGATGATCTTCAGAATTAAAAAGAAGCATGAAGTTGGTTTCAAGTTGTGGCTAGAAAAATTGGGTTATACCAAAAATGAACTTGCAGATGGCAGCTCGACATTTAGCGGCAAAGGCACACGCAAGACACTGAGTTACGTGCTCTTAAAGAAAGATTTAACAGGTAATGCGGCATGTCAGGTGCTATTCGATGAATATGAAGAACACCTGGATAACCCTGATTATTTAGATGTGAAGGTGGCGTGATGGATAGTAGTTCTAAACGAGTCATTGAGCCTACTCAATTTGATGATGCGCAATGGCTCTGGTGCGCTGATTGGTGCAAGAAAAAAGGTTTAAGCCCATATGATGCAAAGAACTGGGCAGATGCAAAATTTGAATACTTGAAGGCTCAAGGAGAAAACAATGATTGATATTCAAAAACCATGTGAGCCTTGTGAAGATAGCAATATCGATAAGCAAGTAAATCTCATGGATCAATTCATTGCTGACGGTGGTTTTGATCAAGCTTTTAAAGATGTGTATGGATTGCCGGAAACAGTAGTAAAAAGCTTAAAGGAGGTGTCTTAAATGGCCTTAAGGAATTTGCAAGAATCTTCTGAGAAGGAAAAAAGCTCAATGCTTGAATGGTTCATTGGTGCTCCCGAAGATCAGAATTTTAGCCAGGAAGTTGTAGCACTTTATCTGGGTTGCTCACCCTGGACTTTAGCAAGAATGCGGTGTGATGGATCTGACTTGCCATATACTAAAATCGGTCGTCGTGTGGCATATAAGAAACGTGACGTGCTGGCTTATGAGCATAGCCGCACTGTTCATTGCACGGCCCAATACGCATAAAACAAGCCCCTTAGTTAGGGGCTTTTATTTGTTTCAATCTTTCATCCCAGACACTTTCATAATCAAAGCAATTGATCTTTCCTTGATATACCGCCTCAATCATATTCATAGATGCTTTTAATTCCTCCATAGGAATCTGAACATATCCTCCGGTTACGTCCACTCTAGGCCTGGTCGTATGATTCAGCAGTCGCTTGGTTACATAGATATTGAAACGAAGCAGATTGCAAATCGTTGCGAATGTACGTCGGAAATCATGCATTGATACATAATATCCAACTTGCTCACCTACAACATTTAAGATGCGATCAACCTTAGTGGCATGTATATTTGCTGAAGTGGGAATTTTGGTTGCCGGAAATACCCAATCGTTTTCACGAAGCAAAAACCGATCTTTTAAAATAAGTAAGAGATGATCCCCAATTGGGAATAAGTGATCACTCCCGTTCTTAGTATCTTTAAAAATTACAGTACCATTTTTAAAGTTTATATCAGTCCATTTTAATTGACATACTTCCTGGCGACGGCAACCTGTATACATAGCGAATAATAAAATATCTCTGTGAGTATTTGAACGTGCCGTGTTTTCTAAATTAAGCTCATCCTGATAGTTCAGAACTGCATTGTAATATTTGTAGATAACATCCTTATGCAGATGGCGATCACGACGTTCAATGACATTCCATCCTTTTGTGATAGCAATCACATCAACCGGATTTGTTTTTAGAATCGGATCATCATCGCTGGAATAAAGCACATGCATATACTTCCATAAGGTACCCAACAGCGAAACTGCTCCATTCGCAGATGATGGACTGATATTTGTGACCTCAAGAAATTTATCTAAGACTTCATTTTTTGTAATTTCAAATAACTTCTTATTAGACCAGCCCAAGTATAGATCAAAATATTTATTGTATTGACGCACAGTCTTTGGCTTAAAGTCATTTTTTCTTAAGTAGATATCTAGAGCATCCTGCACAGTAAGATCCAAAGCATTATTAATTTCTTTTGCTTTGCCTGGGCGCACATATTCCCCATTAGCAATCTTGGCCAGAATCATTTGAGCCTTGGCTCTTGCAGCTAATGCGGATAACTCATTAGTCTTTCCAAGGACCACTCGAAAAAGCTCCCCTGCATGACGGCGCTCAATTATATAGGATTTAGATTTATTTGTTGCCCGGACGCCAAAACCAATCAATTCTGAATCTCTATAAATTTTTTGACCAGATTCAGTCAATGGGATAGCATCAACATTGGACTTGTTGAGTTTCATGAGTCTTCCAGTAACCTTTAGCAGTTCTGATTTAAGCATGTTTCTCAACAGTCTACAAATAGTCTACAAGCTAAAAAATTTCACTATAAAACGACCATCAAAATCAAAGTAAGCTACTGATTATATTTATTATTATAAAAACTAAAATACCACAGGTATATTATAAAAAAAGTAAAATCCACTGAGTCTATGCTGGATTGCTAGAACTGGCATTGATTTATATATCCTAATATTTTCAAAATGTTAAACTCAATCAATTTCTATAGCACTGTATTCGACAACTCTTGATTTTGCTACGAGCATCTCGTATTAGTCTAAAAATAAATTTACATAAGTTTATGAATAAATTTTACTAAAGCAAAAAACCCTTTGCTGAGTTAAATCAAAGTAAGAACATAAATCGACTTCTATATTGAGCACACGATAGAGGGCGGAAACGTTTTTAGGAAGGAGTTGGATGAACTTTAAATCTGAAGATCAATAATTACACAGACATTACAATTATTTTATGGCTAAAGTATGTCCAAAGAATTTTCAGATCATAGGCTAAAAAATTAAAACGAACTCTAGCTTTATAGCAAGGAGAAAATCAATGCCTAACTTTATAAGACCTCTATACTCGGGTCTAGTCTTCCTCCCTCTAATGGTAATAAGTATTTGTAGTGCTGCATATGCTAACGCTTCCCCTATAACCTCTAACTCTCCAAAAGATAATCTTCATCCCCATATAGATCATTATTTAAGTGAAAGTCTTTATCCTGATGAAGCAAACATAACTGAAAAAATCGCAGATATAATTGAGATATCTATTCGGAAAGAGTATTCCACAGGTATCGCGCTACGTGATGCCCATCCCAAAGCACACGGTTGCGTACGCGCAGAATTCAAAGTAGATGAAGCTCTTCCCAAAAACTTGGCTCAAGGTGTTTTTCTTCCGGGAAAAACATATCAAGCCTGGATTCGTTTCTCTAATGGGTCTAAAAATGCCCAACAAGCAGATATTAAAAAAGATGCCCGTGGTATGGCGATAAAACTTTTGGGAGTACCGGGAGAAAAGCTTTTAGATGATGAAACCTCTACTCAAGATTTCATTATGATCAATCATCCTGTCTTTTTTGTGAATGATCCAGTTCGATATATGTCATTTATGCAAGATATAAATAGCGATAGATTTTTTAATAAACTGCATATTCCTTTTGCATTAGGAGCTAAAGGAACCTGGATTGCCTTAAATACGAGAAATAAAATTTCTAATCCTTTGCAAACTAGATATTGGTCTATGGTGCCCTATCAATTAGGAATAGGCACTGATCGTCAAGCTATAAAGTATTCAGCTCAAGCATGTTCGACAGTGACAGATCCTCTTCCACATGCTCCGCATCATAATTTTCTAAGAGAAAAATTGCGCAAACATTTGCAAAAAAGTGAAGCATGTATGGAGTTTCTGATACAGCCTAGAACATCAAACACCATGTCAGTCGAAGATTCCATGACTGAATGGCAAGAAAGTGAGGCGCCTTTTTACAAGGTCGCAACTATCCGCATTCCTCAGCAAGTTTTTGATACACCTGAACAAAACAAGTTTTGTGAAAATCTCTCTTTTACACCATGGCATACACTACCGGAGCACAAACCTCTGGGAGTAATAAACCGAATGCGAAAAGTGATTTATGATCGTATTAGTGAGGTTAGACATGATATGAATTCTACTCACAGATCAGAACCACATTAAAATATAAGTGCTTATATGAAGTTATTAGCTAAACTAAAATAACCTGTTGTACTGCTCATTCGCCTTAACTTAAAAGCTTTAGTTTACAAACTCTGTGCAGAGTTAATTTAGAAACATAAATAAAGCTGCTACATTAAAAATGACATTATAAAAAGGAAAATGGTTTCAGCTGATCCTAGACAGTATCGTGGACAATCGATCCCTCTAAAATCACGACTACAGTACTGTGAGCCTTGGTCCGAATGAACCATAACACCAGTTGGATAACCCTGACGAGCCATTGCATAGTTAAACGTATCACACACCAACTGGCGGTCTATTCGATGGCTGGTTTGCCACCCCACGATACGACGGCTAAATAAATCTAGCATCACACATAAATACAACCAACCTTCTTTAGTGCGGATATAGGTAATGTCTGTTGTCCAGACTTTATTAGGCTGAGTAACTG
>NZ_JALGQY010000092.1:0-784 GCF_022809915.1 Acinetobacter lwoffii
GTGTTTTAAAAAGTATGCTGACATTAAATGAAGCCATTATTGATGTAAAAGAAGGTTAAGTCGAAGGCTTTAAAATGGTTTTCAAGCTTTTTGGAGAAATTACAACTTCTTCTAAAACCACGCCTTATTCGATGCCTTATTTTGCAATTATTACCTTCAATTCCTACAGTAAAAAACTTACCAATACTTTGCTTGCAGTTTTTAAAAGCAGTGATGAAACTGTCCCAATGATCACTTGCAATTCGGGTGTAGTGAATATCTAATTGTTTAAGCTTTGTCTTCAACCTTTGGACTGTAGCTAAATCTCTCTTACCCCAAACATAAGCAACAATCTCACCTGTTTCTCGATGGTAGGCGTAAATAAGCCATTGTTTATTATTTTTATTTCCAACAAAAGTCCAGAATTCATCTACTTCGAGAGATTCATAATGACTTTGTTTAGGCTGAATTTGATAGGCCGATTCAGTTAAAGTCCGTAAGACTTTACCGATACTAATGCGCTCAACTTCAGCGATATCTCGTATACCGCTGCCTCTGACCATTAACTGTAATATTTTACGAGTAATGCCAGAATTACATCCTAGATAGCTCAGAGCATGGTCACCAATAAACTGACGTTTGCAGTCTTTGCATTGGTAGTTTTGTTTCCCATCTACTTTGATGCCATTTTTCTTTATACTGTCACTGAGGCAGGTTGGACATTTGATTTCTAGAGTTATTTGCATTTCTCTATTTTATCAAAATTCAACCTGCTTTTTTTTAGCATACTTTTTGATACACCACC
>NZ_JALGQY010000093.1:0-782 GCF_022809915.1 Acinetobacter lwoffii
ATCCGCCCAAATTGCGTGATCTGGCTATCTTGGCTCGATTTCTGATTCACTCGGAATACCGAGTGTTTATCGCTATAAAACGCTAAAGGCTTGCCGTATTGCTCAATGTAGGCTCGGGTTGAAAGCATATAATCAAAGGTCGTTTCAGCCTCACAAAAGCGCAGATGCAACAGCTTTCCAGTGGCGTCATCGATATAAACCAGCAAGCAGCATTTGGAAGCTCGACCTTCAAACCAGTCATGATATGAGCCATCGATCTGGATCAGCTCACCGAAGCAATCACGGTTGTATCGAGGCTGATATGGACGTTTCAGGCGCTTGGATCGAGGAATCCAGAGGTCATTTGCAGTCATCCAGCGACGAACCGTTTCTACCGGGATATTCAGGCCAAACATGCTGCTGAGCTTTTCATGCGCCAAGGTGGGTCCAAATCCAAGCAGATGTTCAGAAATAATGGAAAGACATTCTGATTTTAACAGGACGTCATGGCGACGATGACCCGGTTGACCACGACTGGCATGTGCCATACCTGAAACACCATCTTGATTGAGCTTCTGCAATAACCGGGTAATTTGACGGGTGGAAAGATTCAGGATTTCAGCAGCACGGACCTGGGTAATACGATGATCTCTAACGTCTTGCAGAACTGCAAGACGTTGAATTTCTTTATCAGACATAGTGATCAGCATTTATATTTTATATCCAGTCCATGGTGATAAAAACCATCATAAACCAGACATTTTTATTGGTGAGAATATAGACACTTTAAATGGGTTCTAACA